>JAHDGO010000048.1:0-8336 GCA_020627605.1 Yoonia sp. | reverse complement strand
CCCGCTTCGCGCAGGGCGTCGTTGATGAAACCGGCATGGCGTGCCTCGTCCCGCGCCATCAGCTGAAACAGGGTTGTGATATCCTCGTTCGAGCCGCGCCGCTTCATTTCCTTGTAAAGCACACAACCCGAAAATTCCGCCGTGCAGGATGAGATCAGAAAATCAATAAACTCTGCCTTCAGCGCGGGTTCCATCCCGTCCCAGTCAACCTTGTCCCAGTCATCGTTCTTGCGGAAATGGCCCTTGTTGGGGTCGGCCTTCATGCCGGCGATCAGCGCGTCCCACTCTGCACGGACGGGCGTGACATCAATCGCGTCCATCTCGTCAAAATCGGTGGTGTAGAACCGCGGCGTCAGCAGGGTGTTGGACATGGCGACATTGGTCGCCTCTTCATTGGTCAGTGGCGGCAGCGCCTCTTGGGCGGCAATCGCCTCTTCTGCCGTGGCGGCGTTGGATGAGTGCATGTTCATGACATCACCTCTTCGCTGAATGAAAATTCGCACAGCTCCATGAACTCCAGATCGCCGGTGGCGCGGGTCCAAAGCTGTTCGATCTTGCTGGCACGGGTGATCACAGCGGTGCGCTGTTCCTCGACAAGCTCACCAAAGGCGGCCATGATTTCAGGCCCCTGCACCTGTACCGTGTCGCCCGGGTGGATCACTGCGCCATTGTCCAGACGAACATGCGCTGAAAGCTCCTCGAACCGGTGCGAGATCGTGACCGTGCAAGGCGCGGTTTCTTTCGTTCGGAAAAATAGTCCCCAAAGATTAGTCATGTGCGTTCCCTTTCACATCAGGCGTGGGGGGCTAACCCACGCGTGGTTTCAGTCCAGCAGCCTGGCGAAAGCTGCCACGTTGTCCTTGCCGTACCCGATGAGCTCGACGGCCATGCCTGTGCTGTCATCCAGAATGGCGATATTGCCGTTTTCGCGGCGCACGATCTGCACGGACGGATTGCCGGTAATGCCATGCACCAGACGTTCGCGCGCGATCACGCGGCCCATCACACCGATGAACCCTGCCTTTTCGTCAGCGGACGTGGCAATTGCACTGCCATCAGGTGCCGTGACGGCGTAAACGCCGCTGCGATCACCTGTCATCACGATCTCACGCGCCTCCACGATCGGGGCCTCGACCAGGACGCCACGGTTGGGCACATCGGCCCATTGCGCATAGGTCACGATGGCAAGTGTCGCGGCCATCAGGGCAAACATCGCCTGCACCAGAATGCGTGGGACCATCTCGCGGTCCCGGTTGCGCATTTGCTGTTCAAGTTGCGACATGGCTCACCTATTCCGCTGCGACGGCGCTGCCGCCTTCGGTTTCAACACGCTCTACCCGCGGCTGGGCGATGCGGGTCTCTGCGGCGTCGGCAAACAGGCGCGCGACGCGTTCGGCATCCGGGATGCAGCGCAGGGCGGGCTGGGTCCGCGCCATGCGCCAGGGCCGCACATGCGGCCAGGACATCAGATAGGAAATCCGGGTTTCGCCAATCAACTCGAACGCCAGCGTGCCGTGACCACTTGGCTTGAGGTCCAGTTTGGCTGTCCCGATCCATGTGTAAGGCAGGTTCAGCGTCATGGTCAGCGCCGCCCCGATCCGCATCGCCACCCGCTTGTTGGTCAGCGTGTAGACGGTGGAGCGCGCCTGCACATAGGCAATGCCATACAGGATCCCGCAAGCGACCAGCCCCGACAGAATAAACGGCACACCATGCATCAGCGCGATGCCAAACGGGAAATCCGCCGAGGACACACCGACCCGCCAGAACGCCAGCAGCGCGAAATAGGCAAAGACCCAACGCACGGCCATCGCCTCGCGCGCCAGCCGCCGCCAGTCAGGGGCACCCTGCCACAGGATATGCTCACCCTCCGGCAAGGCCTCTGGCAGACCCCGGATAGGTTCGAAGTTAAAGTCGTCGTGGCTCATGGCATGTCCCCTCTGGTTGCCTACGGTCCCGGTGGCTGGCCGGGACCGTCCGTTCTGTGCTTAGGCCGTGCCCTTGGCGTACATCGTGCCGCCGGCGTAGTAGGCCATGATCTTGTCTTCCTCGAGCAAGGTCACCTGATCCATGCTCTTGGTGGTTGGGACATTGTCCCAGTTGGCCGCATGGAGTGATTTGACGACCACCCGGTCGCTGCCGATCTTGGCCATGTTGATCGGGATCAGGCGGGTTTTGCCCGTGCCTTCTGGGTTCAGGTCCACGGTCAGAAAACGGACCAGCGCCTCTGGCACATCGACCCACATGTCTGTGACCCGGCCCACAACCTCGCCATCGCCACCGACAACGGCCAGACCACGCGGGTCACGCCCGGCAGAGACCTTGAAGTCAGGCAGGCCTGCCATCGGCTTGATCTTCACATGGCCATGGGCATCCAGTTCCGGCGTATCACGGCGCGGTGCCCAGGCGGCAGGGCCAACACCATCCACCATCGGATCACCGGTGGGAATCCAAGGCGAGCCTGTCGCGGCAGATGACTGCGCCAGCGCCAGACCGTCACGCATCTTGCTGTCTTCGTACGCCCGCGAAGGCACCGTCAGCGTGCCCTTGCCGTCGCGCAGGATAAACGTCTTTTCCCTGGGCAGCGGGAACAGGCTTTCGTTGGCCGGTACACCGTCATCGTCATCGCGCAGGGGATAGCCCTCGCGCATGTTTTCGGTCTGAAGATAGTAGATCAGCCCGGCAAAGAAGATCCAGAAAAGCCAGATTGCAGCGCTCGCCAGATCAAAGTCTCCAAAGAATGTTTCACCAACCATTGTGTGTTCCTTTCAGTGGTTAGGTCGGGAAATCTGCCAATCCCAGCTTGGCAGACCCCCGCGTGGTTATGGGCCGCAGCCGCACAAGCGGCCCCAGCACAATCAGCGTGAGAAAAAGAAGGCCAATTTCGGTGTGGTAAACCACCGAATAGCCCGTGGCAGGCGTGGCGAGCGCCTCTCCCAATGTGCCGTTCCCAGCGGCATGGTTCACGAGGTCACGCAAGGTGCCCCCGATAAAGATCGACAGCCCCGCGCCGGTGGCCTGCGCGGCCCCCCAGGCACCCAGGGCCAGCCCGCGACCGGCATTGCCGATGGTGGGCATCGTCATGGCAGCCGTCAGCGTGGCCACCCCGAAAAGGCCGCCACCAAACCCGATCAGCGCGGCGCCGACATAAAACAGAACGGGCGAGCTCATGGGGGCCGAAAAGATGACCGCACAAAAGGCAAGGATGCCGGCCAGAATGCCCCGCGCGCACATGCGGTATGGGTCCACACCCCGGGCCAGCCAGCGCGCGGCAAGACCAAAGCCAACCAGCGCACCCATGGCCCACATGGCCGTCAGCAGGGTTGTGGCAGACACCGACAGCCCCAGAATTTCACCGCCATAAGGTTCCAGCAGCACATCCTGCATGTTGAATGCCATGGTCCCCAGAAAGACGACGGCCAGCAGCCGCCCGGCATCGCCGCCAGCGGCCAGATCGGCCCAGGCCTCGCGAAATCCAGGTGAGGCCACAGCCCGTTCGGCCTTGGACATCGGGGTGACTTTTTCCTGTTTCCACAGGGCAATCAGGTTCAGCAACAGGGTGACAACTGCCGTGCCCTGCACCACCTGCACCAGTCGCAGGGCCGAATAGTCGCGCAACAGCGCCCCGATGATAAGCGCGGCCACAGCCATGCCGATCAGATGCATGACATAAAGAAGGGCGACAACCTTGGGTCGCGTCTCTTCGGTTGCGCGGTCAGCGGCCAGCGCCAGACCTGCGGTCTGGGTCATATGCATCCCGATCCCGGTCAGCAAAAAGGCCAGTCCGGCCCCCAGATAGCCGGCAATCGGCACATCAATCGTGCGGTCACCCGACAAGACCAGCAGCGCCATCGGCATGATCGCCAGACCACCAAATTGCCACATGGTGCCAAACCAAAGGTAGGGGATACGCTTCCACCCGATGGCGGATTTGTAGTTGTCGGATTTGAAGCCCACCAGCGCACGGAACGGGGCCACCAGCACGGGGATGGCGATCATCGCCGCGACCAGCATCGCACCGATTCCAAGCTCCACAATCATCACGCGGTTCAGCGTACCCAGCAGCATCACGGCCGCCATGCCCACCGATACCTGAAACAGCGACAGCCGCAGCAACTGCCCCAGCGGCAGATCATCGCTGACCGCATCGCTGAAGGGCAACAGGTTCGTCGACACCCGCTTGAGTGATGAAGCGCGGAAGATCATGCGCGCCTCCCCTCAAACACAATGGCGGTCGAGATGTAGAAACCCGACTTTACCCGGTCGATCTCGCGCAGGTGGCCAGCGGTCCCGGCCTTGCGCAGGGCATCTGCCAGACCCGCCACTGTCTGCGGGATCATGGTGGGGCTGCGGTCGGCGCGCGGGAACAGCTTGCCAATGCGCCACATCGCCATCAGGGCCGGGGTGCGCGGTGGCAGGGTAAAGACAAACTTGCCATCCACCCGGTTGCTGGCCTTGGCCAGCAAGGCCGCAATATCCGCCGCACTGTAGTAAATCAGCGAGTCCATGGCGACGACATGGTCAAAAACGCCGTTCGTCGCCTCCAGCATATCGCCAGCCACCCAGGTGATGTGACCGGCCAGATCCTCTGGCATCCGTTTTTGCGCGATCCCGACAAGGGCCGGGGAAATATCCACCGCCACAACATCGGCGCCACGGCGGGCCAGCTCCACCGCCATGGCACCCGTGCCACAGCCAGCATCCAGTACCCGCGCCCCGCGCAGATCATCGGGCAATTGCCGCAGCATCAGATCACGCATCCGGTCGCGACCCGCACGCACTGTCGCCCGCACGCCTGACACCGGCGCGTCAGAGGTCAGACGCTCCCAGACCTTGGTGGCGGTGCGGTCGAAATAGTGTTCGACCCGGTCGCGTGTGGCGGCGTAGTCAGTCAATCAATCAAACCCCAGCAGCTCAAAAATCTCACGGTCCGGCAGCGGCGCGGGCGCCAGCGGCTCTGTCCCGTTCCACAGCGTCTCGGCCAGCCGGATATATTCCTTGCGGACCTGCACGATTTCCTCGTCATCCGGCATCTCGAACAGCGTCTTTTTCTTCAGGCGCGAGCGGCGGATGGCATCCAGATCAGGCATATGCGCGATCCGGTTGAAGCCTACGGTCTTGCAATAGCGATCCACCTCATCGGTCTCGCGGCTGCGGTTGGCGACACAGCCTGCCAGACGCACCTTGTAGTTGGCCGATTTCGCCTGCACGGCGGCGATGATCCGGTTCATCGCATAGATACTGTCAAAATCATTGGCGGTGACGATCAGCGCCCGGTCGGCATGCTGCAACGGGGCCGCAAAGCCACCGCAGACCACATCACCGAGCACGTCAAAGATCACCACATCGGTGTCTTCCAGCAGGTGATGCTGCTTGAGCAGTTTCACCGTTTGTCCGACAACATAGCCACCACAGCCGGTGCCGGCCGGCGGGCCGCCAGCCTCAACACATTTCACGCCGTTGAAGCCGTCAAAGATGAAATCCTCCGGGCGCAACTCCTCGGAATGAAAATCAACCTCTTTCAGAATATCGATGACCGTCGGCACCAGCGTACCAGTCAGTGTAAAGGTACTGTCATGCTTGGGGTCGCAGCCAATCTGCAAGACCCGCTTGCCCAGCATCGAAAAGGCCGCAGACAGGTTGGAAGAGGTCGTCGACTTGCCGATCCCGCCCTTGCCATAGACAGAGAAAACCTTGGCCCCTTCGATCTTGGCATCATCAGGCTGATGCACCTGCACAGACCCCTCGCCATCAAGGCCTTTGAGGTTCGGAACTTCATCTCTGGGGCTCATGAGAGCCTCCTTTCTTTCCGGGCACTGGTCCCATGCTTCTTTTGTTCAAAAATATCCCGGGGGAGAGGCGCGCAGCGACGAGGGGGCTGGCCCCCTGACATCCTCTGCTGGCCCACGAAGGGCGCGATTTCCGGCGCAAGATACATCATTCCGCTGCCACCCCTTCCATCCGGTCTTCCAGCGCATCGGCTGCATCCTGCAGGGCAGCCAGGGTCGCTTCATCCGGCGCCCAATAGTCACGGTCTGACGCTTCCAGCAGACGGTTGGCCATTCGCATCGACGCTTGCGGGTTCAGGGCCGCCAGCCGTTCGCGCATGGCGTCATCCAGCACAAAGGTCTCCGACAGACGCTGATAAACCCAAGGTTCCACTTCGCCCGTTGTCGCCGACCAGCCCAGCGTATTGGTCACATGCGCCTCGATCTGGCGCACACCTTCGTGGCCGTGGTTCAGCAGGGCCTCATAGAATTTCGGGTTCAGGCTGCGGCTGCGGGTTTCAAGGGCAACCTGATCCTGCAGGGTCCGCACCTTGGCCGCCCCGCGTGTCTGGTCACCGATATAGACCGGCGCAGACTGCCCCCCCTTGGCGCGGCGTACCGCACGGGAAATGCCACCCAGCGTATCGAAATAATGGTCAACCGTGGTCACACCCAGCTCAACCGACTCGAGGTTCTGATAGGCCAGATCCACGTCTTTCAGCGCCTTCTGCAGCAGCGCCGGGTTCTGCGCAGCCTTGCCGTTCACGCCGTAGGCAAAGGATTTGCGCGCCTCATAGGCGTCGGCCAATTCATCCTCATCCCCAAAGGCAGAGCTGTCGACCAACTGGTTCACATTGGACCCATAGGCCCCTTCGGCATTGGAGAAGACGCGCAGCGCAGCCGTTTCCAGATCGCAATCCATCTCGGCCGCATAGGCCAGCGCATGGGCGCGGATGAAATTCTGGTCTGCCGGCTCATCAGCCTGTGCGCAGCGCAACGCGGCCTCTGCCAGCATCCGGGTCTGCAGGGGCAAGAGATCGCGGAAGATGCCGGACAGCGTCATGACAACGTCAATCCGCGGACGGCCCAGTTTCTCCAGCGGGATCAGGTCAGCGCCGGACAGACGGCCAAACGCATCGAACCGCGGTGTCGCCCCCATCAGCGCCAGCGCCTGCCCGATCGGGCCGCCATCCGATTTGATATTGTCCGATCCCCACAGGACCAGCGCCACAGTGCGCGGCAGGCTGGCATGGGTTTGCAGCAGCAGATCCGCCTGCTTTGCCCCTTCGGACATGGCAAAGGCGGTTGGCATGCGGAACGGGTCAAAGGCGTGAATATTGCGGCCTGTCGGCACGATTTCCGGCGCGCGGATCAGATCACCACCGGGCACCGGGGCGATGAAATGGCCCGACAGAGCCCGCATCAGTGCAGGCAGTTCGTGATCTTCCTTCAGCAGTTCAGCCGCATGATCAGCCGCCTCGCCCTGCGGCATCAGCTGGATCATATCTGCGCGGGCTGCCGCAGACAGCGGTTTGCCTACCACATGCAGCCCTTCGGTGATCAGCGAACCTTCGGTCTCCAGCAGTGTCAGCCACAGCTTGTCGATATCGCGGGCGTTCAGGTCCACCGCATTGGCCTGATCGCGGATCAGCTGCTCCAGATCGGCGCGCTGCCCATCGTCCACCGCCATTTCACGCCAGCGGGTCAGGCTGTCTTTCAGCTCTGCCAGCCCCTTGTACAACCCTGCCGTCGTGAGTGGTGGTGTCAAATGCGTGATCGTGACGGCATTCGACCGGCGCTTGGCGAGCGTCGCCTCTGACGGGTTGTTGGCGGCATAAAGATAGACATTGGGCATCTCGCCAATCAGGCGGTCTGGCCAGTCGTTTGCACCCAGTCCGGCCTGTTTGCCCGGCATGAACTCCAGCGCGCCATGCATGCCGAAATGCAGCAGCACATCCGCCTGGTAGATGTTCCGCAGCCAGTGGTAAAAGCTGACAAAGGCATGGGTCGGGGCAAAGCCGCGTTCAAACAGCAGGCGCATCGGGTCGCCCTCGTAGCCAAATGCTGGCTGCACACCGACAAAGACATTGCCGAACCGCGCGCCCAGCACATAGACGCCGCGCCCATCCGACTGCACCTTGCCCGGGGCAGGGCCCCAGACGGCCTCGACCTCGTCCAGATGGGCGGTGTCACGCACGATGGCATCGGCGTCCACATGGGCGGCCACATTGGCCTGTTGGCCGTATTGCGCAGCATTGCCCTGCAGGATGGCCGCGCGCAAATCGTCAACCGTTGCTGGCACATCCACGTCGTAGCCGTCTGATTTCATCCGCTGCAACGTGTTATGCAGGCTTTCAAAAACCGCCAGATAGGCCGCCGTGCCAACCGCACCGGCATTAGGTGGAAAACCAAAGAGCACCACACCGACCTTCTTGTCAGCGTTCTGCTTGCGGCGCAGCTGCGCCAGACGCAGTGTTTTTTCCGTCAGATTAGCGACACGTTCATGGCAAGGCGCCATCGCCTTGCAATCAGACTGCGCAGGGCAGGCATGCGCACAACCGCTGCAAC
>JAHDGO010000047.1:5456-9937 GCA_020627605.1 Yoonia sp. | reverse complement strand
GGCAGAACTGTTTCACCGCCAGCCACGCGGATTTTCCCTGACGCAAGTTGGCGCCGAACTGGTCGCGCCTGCCAAGGCGATGCATGATGCCGTCAACCAGATCACGCTGACTGCGGCTGGCCAGCAGGAACGGCTGGAAGGCACCGTGCGCATCACGGCCAGCGTGGCCACATCGGCCATGCATCTGCCAGAGATCATCGCCAACATCCGCAAGCTGGAACCTGAGATCGCCATTGAACTGGTGCCAAGCGATGACACACGTAACCTGCTTTACCGCGAGGCAGATATCGCCGTGCGTATGTATCGCCCCACCCAGCTTGATCTGGTCACGCAACACATTGGCGACGTCGTGCTGGCCGTCTATGCCGCCAATTCCTACCTTGCGGCGCGTGGCACGCCGAAAACGATGGCTGACTGGCCTGATCATGACTTTGTCGGGTACGACAGCAGCCCGCTGATCATTGACGGGTTTCGCGAAAACGGGATGGAGGTTGACCGCGATTTCTTCAAAACCCGCTGTGACGACAATATCGCCTATTGGGAGCTGGTGCGCGCTGGCTGTGGCATCGGATTTGCGCAGCGGATCATCGGCGAAAACGACCCCAAGGTTGTCGAGATCGACATGGGCATCCCCCTGCCGACCCTGCCGATCTGGCTGACAGCGCATGAGGCGATGCGCCAGACCCCGCGCGTGCGCCGGGTCTGGGACTTGCTGGCCGAGGGGCTGCGGCCGCTGGTGTCTTGAACCTGACGCGCGGTCAGGCTAGGGGCTTTGCGAGCAACGCAAGCAAGGACACGACCCATGGCAAACCCATCCCTTTTGATCCTCGCCGGTGACGGCATCGGCCCCGAAGTCATGGATGAGGTGAAGCGGATCATCGGCTGGTTCGGTGATAAACGCGACCTGACCTTCGACGTGTCAGAGGATCTGGTGGGCGGTGCTGCCTATGACGCCCACGGTGTGCCGCTGCACGACGACACGATGGCCAAGGCGCAAGAGGTAGACGCGGTGCTGCTGGGTGCTGTTGGCGGGCCCAAGTATGACAACCTTGATTTCAGCGTGAAGCCAGAGCGTGGCCTGCTGCGCCTGCGCAAAGAGATGGACCTGTTCGCCAACCTGCGCCCGGCCCAGTGCTTTGACGCGCTGGCCGATTTTTCCTCTCTGAAGAAAGACATCGTTGCCGGTCTCGACATCATGATCGTGCGCGAACTGACCTCTGGCGTCTATTTTGGTGAACCCCGCGGCATTCACACCGAAGACAACATGCGCGTGGGCATCAACACCCAGCGCTACACCGAGGCAGAGATCGAACGTGCGGCGCGCGCGGCCTTTGATCTGGCGATGAAGCGTAACAAGCGCGTGTGTTCCATGGAAAAGGCCAATGTCATGGAGAGCGGTATCCTGTGGCGTGACGTCGTGACAGAGGTGCACGCCGATTACCCGGAGGTGGAGCTGAGCCATATGTACGCCGACAACGGCGCGATGCAGCTGGTACGTGCGCCCAAGCAGTTCGATGTGATCCTGACGGATAACCTGTTTGGTGACATCCTGTCGGATTGTGCGGCGATGCTGACCGGCAGCCTTGGCATGTTGCCATCTGCCTCGCTGGGTTTGCCGATGGCCAATGGCCGCCCCAAGGCGATGTATGAACCCGTGCACGGCTCTGCCCCTGATATTGCAGGGCAAGGCAAGGCGAACCCGATTGCCTGCATTCTGTCGTTTGCCATGGCGTTGCGCTATTCCTTTGACGAGGGGGCGGAGGCCGATCGTCTGGAGGCCGCGATTGAAAAGGTGCTGGCCGATGGTGCGCGCACCGGCGATCTGATGGGCCCAGAAGGTGGCACGCCTCTGAGCACCACCGAGATGGGTGATGTGATCCTGGCCGCCCTCGACGCGAGCCTCTGATGTCGCCGAATGCCAAAGGTGCGCTGCTGGCGCTTTTGGCGTTTGGCATCTTCTCGTCCCATGACGTGATCGTCAAAATTCTGGGCGGGGCCTATGCCCCGTTCCAGATCGTGTTCTTTTCAGTATTGCTGAGCTTCCCACTCGCCATGATCATGCTGATGCGTGACAGCACGCCGGGCACGCTGGTGCCGAAACACCCATGGTGGCTGGCCTTGCGCACCGCTGCTGCGGTGGTGACGGGTGTCAGCGTCTTTTACGCCTTCTCGGTCCTGCCATTGACGCAGGTCTATGCGATCATCTTTGCCACGCCGCTGTTGATCACCATCCTTGCGATCCCCGTGCTGGGCGAAAAGGTGCGCTTGCGCCGCTGGATGGCTGTGCTGGTGGGGCTGGCCGGGGTTCTGGTGGTGCTGCGTCCGGGATCAACTGACCTGACATTGGGCCATCTGGCGGCCCTGGTCGGCGCTGTGGGCGGCGCTGTGGCATCCATCGTGGTGCGCAAGATCGGGGCAGAAGAACGCACAGCCGTCATGCTGCTTTACCCGATGATGGCAAACTTCATCCTGATGGCCTGTGCCCTGCCATTCGTGTATGAGCCGATGCCGATTGATGATCTGGGGCTGCTTGCCGTCATCGCGATTTTTGCGTGGATCGCCGGGCGGCTGGTTATCGCTGCCTATCAGGCAGGCGAGGCTGCGATCATCGCGCCGATGCAATACAGCCAGATCATCTGGGCGAGCCTTTTTGGCTATATCTTCTTTGGCGAAACCATTGATCAGGCCACGGCCATCGGGGCCGGGATCATCATTGCCAGCGGCATGTACATTGTCCTGCGCGAAAGCCGCAGTGGCGCGTCCGAAAACACGCCCGTGCTGCGCACCCGCTCGCGCTCTGAAACGGGCACCACGCCGCGCCTGTCCATGGTCATGCGGATGACGGGAAAGTTTCCCGGCATCAGCAAGGATTAGGCGTTGGCCGGATCAGCCTCTGGCGGGTCAAAGCTATGCGGGTTCGCGCGTTTCCAACGCTGGCGGTAGATCGGGTTATCGTCGCCGTCGTCCATCAGGAACCCTTCGCGCAGGTAGGTGTAGACGTCTGAGGCCTCTGTCATTTGCCCGTCGCCTGCGCGGGTCATGAAATGATAGGGCAGAAACCCGCAAGGATCGTCCAGACCGGCCGCCCCGGCCATCTTGCCAAGCGCCTTCAGCGTATTGGCGTGAAACTTGGCCACCCGCTTGCTCTTGTCATCGACGTTCAGCGCACGCTGGCGCAGCGGGTCTTGGGTTGTGACACCAACAGGGCAGTGGTTGGTGTGGCAGGCCTGCGCCTGAATGCAGCCGATGGCGAACATATACCCGCGGGCAGAGTTGCACCAATCTGCCCCCAGCGACAGCGCGCGGGCGATGTCGAAGGCGCTGACGATCTTGCCAGCGGCACCAATCCTGACCTGATCGCGCAAGCCCGCCCCGCGTAGGGTGTTATGGACAAAGGTCAGCCCCTCGATCATTGGCATGCCTACATGGTTGGCAAATTCGAGCGGCGCCGCGCCTGTCCCGCCTTCGGTGCCGTCAACGACAATGAAATCCGGCACGATACCGGTTTCCAGCATCGCCTTGACGATGCACATGAACTCGCGCCGGTGTCCGATACACAGTTTGAAGCCGACCGGCTTGCCACCCGACAATTCGCGCAATTGCCCGATAAACTGCACCAGCCCCATCGGCCCTTCGAAGGCCGTGTGGGCCGCGGGTGAGATACAATCCTGATCCATCGGGATATCGCGCGCCTCGGCAATCTCGGGCGTGATCTTGGCGGCAGGCAGCATACCGCCCTGGCCGGGTTTGGCACCCTGGCTTAGCTTCAACTCGATCATCTTGACCTGATCGTCGCCTGCCTGTTTGGCGAATTTGTCGGGGTTGAAACTGCCGTCGTCATTGCGGCAGCCGAAATAGCCGGAACCGATTTCATAGATCAGATCGCCACCACCCTCGCGGTGATACCGGCTGATCCCGCCTTCGCCGGTGTCATGGGCAAAGCCGCCCTGCTTGGCGCCCCGGTTCAGGGCGGAAATCGCATTGGCCGAAAGCGAGCCAAAGCTCATCGCCGAGATGTTATAGAGCGATGCGTCATAGGGTTTCTTGCAGGCCGGGCCGCCGATCTGGACGCGGAAATCGGTGCTGTCGAATTTGGTAGGCTGCACGGAATGGGTCAGCCAGGAATAGCCAGCCTCATAAACCTTTTCATGCGTGCCGAATGGGCGTTTGTCCTCAACCCCCTTGGCGCGTTGATACACCAGCGAGCGTTGTTCGCGGCTGAAGGGCTGTTCCTCGCGGTCGCTTTCGATCAGGTACTGACGAATTTCAGGACGGATTTTTTCAAAAAAATAGCGGATATGACCAATGATCGGATAATTCTTGGTGACCGCGTGACGGTCCTGACTGATGTCATAGAGCCCAACCGCCGTCAGTGCGGCAAACACCACAAACAGCACAAAAACCCATCCGGCCCAGAACCCGGCGATAAAGGTGACAACCGCCAGAATTGCCGACAGCACCAATGCCGCGTACCGTTGATG
>JAHDGO010000047.1:216-5446 GCA_020627605.1 Yoonia sp. | reverse complement strand
GCGCTATCAGTTCTCGCATGTTTACCCTCCCTGGTTTGCGTCTACCCTATGGGGGCGGTCCCGTGACGAAAAGCGGCTTTTGAGGACTCGTCTATCAAAAGTCCGGGGTCACACCTGGCAGGTTCAGCGCCTTGACCAGATCGCGCAATTCCTGCCGGGCGGCGACATGCGACATGCTAAGCTGTGTGACCCCGATATCGCGCAGGTCCAGCAGGGTCAGACCACGGGGAAAAAGTTCACGAAAGATCACGCGTTCATGAAAGCCGGGGGCGGTACGAAAGCCGATCCGCTTGGCCAGGGTGGTGATCACGCGCTGCATCTTTTCCTTGTTGACCATGGCCTGCGACCCGACGCGGTTGCGCAGCACCAGCCAATCGATCGGTTTCATGCCGGACTGGGCGCGCAGTTGCCGCGCGTTCCACACCATTTCGGAATAGACAGAGGGGCCCGTGACCTCTTCCCCGTCGGTGTCGACATGGGCGAGCAGATCGAAATCGACGAAACTGTCGTTCAGCGGTGTGACCAGCGTATCAGCCAGCGAATGCGCGACCTGGCTTAGCCGGGTGTGCGACCCCGGACAGTCGATCAGGATGAAATCAGCCGCATCATCCATCTGTGCCACAGCGGCATAAAGCCGTTGGTCCATCGCGTTTTCGCCTTCGGCGACGGTGGCCGGGTCAACCTGAGGCAATTCGAAATAGGCGGGGGTGGGCAAATCCAGCCCCTCTTTTTCCAGAAACGTCCGGCGGTTGGCCAGATAGCGCCCCAGCGTGATCTGTCGCAGATCAAGGTCCAGTGTCGCGACCCGGTGGTCCATGCGGGCCAGCGCCGTGGCCACATGCATCGACACAGTTGATTTGCCGGCACCGCCCTTTTCGTTGCCGACCACGATGATATGCGCCACTGCTTTGGCCCCCGGTCTTTTTCTTTGCGCCCTTATATGGGGCCACCTGCCTGAGCGAAAGCGCGTGTGACGGCCCGGCACCTTCTTTTCTGCGCCCCTTGACAGGGACCATGCAAAGGCGCATCTGATCCCCAACCGACGCAAGGCTGCCGCGTGAGCAGCGCGCACCATGATGATGCGCACAGTGCGTCGTGCATACCACTCAGGTTCCCACATCACGCAGGGGTCCCGCGCCAGATCGGCGCCCGGGCAATGCGGTTTGGGCTGTCAGCATATTGGCGCAACCTTGCAAGGGATCATCGCAATCGCGGTGGTCCGATAAAGACATGCGGACCGCTGGCCCGCGCCAGAAGGATAATCGTCAATGGATTTTGACATGCTGGGCCTTGCGCCCCGACTGATTAACGTACTCAAAGAACAGGGGATCACCGATCCCACCCCGATCCAGACCCAGGCCATTCCGCACGCCATGAATGGCCGCGATGTCATGGGGCTGGCACAGACAGGCACAGGCAAGACCGCGGCCTTTGGTCTGCCAATGATCCATGCGCTGATGAAGGCGGGGGTCAAACCCAACCCCAAAACAGTGCGCGGCCTGATCCTTGCGCCAACGCGTGAACTGGCCAAGCAAATCTCTGACAATCTGACCGCCTATACCAAGGGCAGCCACCTGAAAGTGGCGCTGGTTGTCGGCGGCGCGGGGATTGTTGCGCAAACCAAGCGGCTGGCCGGTGGCGTTGACCTTTTGGTCGCCACGCCAGGACGTCTGATCGACCTGCTCGATCGCCGCGCGGTGCGTCTGGATGAAACCATCTATCTGGTGCTGGACGAGGCTGACCAGATGCTCGACATGGGCTTTATCCATGCGCTGCGCCAGATTGCCCCGCTCTTGGCGAAAGACCGGCAGACGATGATGTTCTCTGCCACCATGCCAAAACTGATGAGCGAGCTGGCTGGCACTTACCTGAATGATCCTGTCCGTGTGCAGGTCAACCCGCCGGGACAGGCCGTCAAAAAGATCAATCAGTCAGTACATTTCGTGGCCCAGGCGGCCAAGACCGATCTGCTGGTCGAGCTTTTGGACAAACACCGCGATGAACTCGCCATCGTCTTTGGCCGCACCAAACACGGCTGCGAAAAGCTGTCGAAAGTGCTGGAAAAGAAGGGCTTTGCCGCGGCCTCTATCCACGGCAACAAAAGTCAGGGACAGCGGCAGCGCGCGCTGGAGGCCTTCAAGGCTGGCAAAGTGCGCGTGCTTGTGGCCACCGATGTGGCAGCGCGGGGACTGGATATCCCCGACGTGCGTTTTGTCTACAACTACGATCTGCCCAATGTCGCCGAAAACTATGTCCACCGGATCGGGCGCACCGCGCGCGCTGGTGCTGATGGGTCTGCGGTGGCACTGGTTGCCCCCGATGAAATGATCGAGTTGCAGGATATCGAAAAGGCGATGAAGGACAGCATTCCCGTCGCCTCAGGTCGCCCGTGGGAAATCCAGCCAGGTCAGAAGAAGCGGCCAAATGGCGGCGGCGGCGGCGGACGACGCGGGGGCGGGGGCGGTGGCAACCGCAACAGCGCGCCGCGCGCCGGTGGCAAGCCGGGTGGCGGCAAACCCGGTGGCGGGCAGAAACGGCGGCGGCCCCGGGGCAAAGGCCCCAAGGCCGCCTGAGGATCAGTTGCGTCCGGCCATGACGCCGCCATCAACATCCCAGACCGCACCGGTGACCCAGTCGGCACTGTGATCCAGCAGAAAGGCGATGACCCTGGCGACATCGTCAGGCTCGCCGATCCGGCCAATGGGGTGGAATCCGTCAAAGCTGGCCAGCGTGGCATCCATCGCGTCATCAGGCACAAACGCCCGGTAGATCGGTGTGCGCACAACGGCCGGGGCCACGGCGTTCACGCGGATGCCATGGTCGGCCAACTCAATTGCCATATGTTGGGTCAGGGCGTGAATCCCTGCCTTGGCCATTGAATAGGCCGATGATGGCGTCGCCTTGACCGCCTGATGTGCCCACATGGACCCCACATGCACGATGGCACCTTGCCCGGCGTCAGCCATGCGTTTGGCCGCGGCCTGCGACAGGAAGAACCCTGACCGGTTAAGGTTCATGTAAGTGTCGTAGTCAGCCGCATCATGATCCAGAAACGGCTTCGGATTGAAATAGCCTGTGGCGTTCACGAAATGGGTGACGCTGTCCAGCCCGGCAATATATGCGGCGGCTGTTTCGGTGCCGCTGGGCGTTGACAGATCGGCCTGCACAGCCGTTGCACCGTCACCCAATGCGGCAATGGCGCTGTCCAGTTTATCCTGATCGCGCCCGATGATTGATGTCGCGATGCCTTTTGCGGCCAGCAGTTTGGCCGTGGCAAGGCCGATCCCGCTTGATCCGCCGCTAATGATTGCATGTGCTGTCATGGTTGCCTCCATTGAGATTTACTGTCTGGAGGTCTATCTATGTGAACAGATAAGCCGCTCAAAAGTAGGCACTTTTTGATACGGTAGGCACCAAAAGGTACATCTTGATGGTTTTGCAGACAAAGAAAATTGCGCGACGTGTCCTGCCGCCAGCCTCTGCAGAGATCATACATCGCATTTGCGGCTGCAAATGGTCTCTGACCGTTTTTCAGCTGCTGGATGAAGGGATCAATCGCCCCGGAGAGATGGTACGCAGTGTCGAGGGACTGACCACCAAAGTGCTGAACGACTGCCTGCGTCGCAATCTGGAATACGGTCTGATCAGCAAGGCAACCTATGCCGAGGTTCCACCGCGTGTCGAATATGCGGTCACACCTTATGGCCGCAAGTTCATGGCGGTGATGGATGATCTGGAGCGACTGGGGCCACCGCCCACAGCGTAGTAGAATGGCCTAACCGTATTTGCGGAACGCTTCCATTTCGATCGCAAGTTTCATCTGCAGATCGGCGAGCCGCGCCATTTCGACCTTGCGCGCTGCTTCATCTGTCAGCCCTTTGAGCCTTTCATGCGCCTCAAGGATCTGGCGGCGCAGGACAATGACCGGCGATTTGGCGTCGGCCTCTTTCATCATCCGGTTCAGGACGGCGTTTTGTGGATCATCCAGATGCGGCAGGGGTTTGCCAGCACCGGGCAAGTCCTTGAAATCGCCGCGCCGTTCGGCGTTGGCGACAATCTGGTCAATCAGACTGGACAGCGGGTGGTGCATGCTGAGCTCTCTCATGGGCGTTTGCAGTCCTGTTATCGCACAAGGGAAGCGTGATTTTCAAATCGGTTGGCCCTATGGTGGAGCAAGGTGGCGTAAGGGGGAGAGATATGGCCGACCCATTTCAGGACGTTGATGCGGCGGGGGCCGATTTTATCAAAGCCTTCGCAGACTCGATGGACGCAAGACAAAGCGACCCGACGATGGAACAGATCGTGGCGACCTATCTGGGGGCACTGTCGTTTGGGCCAGAGACGCTGACAGTCGAGGTCGGCGCAGGCGCAGGTGCCGTCAGCCGCCGGATCGCGGCAAAGGCGGCACCCGGCAAGGTCACCGGGTTTGAACCATCAAAGGGATTTGTCGCCGAGGCGCGCGCGCGGGCGGCAGGACTGGGTAATCTGACATTTGAAGTGGCCGATGGCGGCGCCCTGCCGCTTGATGATGGCAGTGCCGATCACCTGATCATGCACACCGTGCTGACGCATGTGCCTGACCCGATGGTCCTGATTGCCGAGGCGCGCCGCGTGCTGAAACCCGGTGGCCGTCTGGTGGTCTGCGATGCTGATTTTTCCAAGGCGACACTTGGCAACTTCCCCGGTGATCCGCTGCACGCCTCTGCGCAGTTCTTTATCACAGAGTTTGTGACCGACCCTTACGTCGTGGCGCGGCTGCGCGGGATGGTTGGCGACAGCGGCTTTACCGTTGATGCATTTGACGTGGTCAGCCGCGTGATCCGCGACAACCACCAAATGCTGCCCTGGGTGGTTGAGACGGCCAAGGTGATGGTGACGCGCGGCGATATCGGGCAAGGGCTGGCCGATGCGCTGGCCGAAGAATACCAGCGGCGCATCGCAGAGGACCGGCTTTATGGCTATCAGGCTTTCGCGACACTGATTGCGACGCGGTAGCCGTGAATTGTTTGTGGGTTGGCCAATATGCTGTGATGCGCAACGGCCGTGCAAGCCAATAAGCTGCCTTTCGGGCAAAGCGCGGTGAAGGGTGGGAGAGAACATAAAGCAACCGATGCTGCGTGTTGAACGAATGGCCGCTTGAGCTTTGACTCAAAGGCGACTCATTCCTACAACTCCGAAAAGACTAGGTCAAAATATGGCGATGATTGAACCAATAAGAGCTACAGCAGGT
>JAHDGO010000047.1:0-206 GCA_020627605.1 Yoonia sp. | reverse complement strand
GACCCGTCTAGGTTTGTGGGGGCTGTTTTTGCGAGTCTTCTGGCCACTGCAGTCTGGGCTATGGTTTCGATTTACTGGGGTAATGGGCTTTCACTCTCAACCTTTTCCCATGATGCGAGTTTGATTGGTAGAGAAACCTTACACACGTCTTTTGCTGGCCGGGTGCTATTTTTCTCCATTCAGGCGGCATCTTGGGGCGTGTTACT
>JAHDGO010000046.1 GCA_020627605.1 Yoonia sp. | reverse complement strand
CCCGGCAGCAAAAATCTTTTCAGCCGCGCCATCGGGATCGCCCCCGATCTGGTCAAAAAGCGCATCCAGCGGCTCCCCCGACCAGAAAGACCGGTCAAAGACATCAGCCTCTGCGCGGGCTTTGCGGTATTGGATGGTCTTGTCGATGACCACTGCCCAGCACCAGATAGAGGCGGCGATCAGCATGATCATGACAATCTTGACGGTGATTGTGGCACGCGCAAAGAGCGCCCACATGGTGAATTCCTGTGCTACTTCCATATGCCTGCTCTGCCTGTTGGCCCACTTTTGGGCTCTGATTGCGAGAAAACTAGCCTATCGGCGCAGGGAAATCCAACCAATCCGGCATGACATCCGCGAAATTCGCGCCAATCAGGGGGTCAACTGGCGGATCACCGCCGGCAAACGCGCCGGTTTTCCGGCCGTCGTCATGCAAATGATCGTCACTTCCGCCGAAAACAGTATCGCGCCATCGCGCGTCACATCCTGCCTGACAACCATCCGGGCCGCTGTGCCGGGCAGCAGGGTCGTCTCAACCTGCAATGCGTCATCATAATGCGCCGGAGCAAGGTAATCCGCCGCAACCCGGCGCACGGCAAACACCAGCCCTTCGGCCTTCATCGCCTTTTGATCGACACCCAGACCGCGCACCCATTCGCTGCGCGCACGTTCAATGAATTTCAGGTAGTTGGCGTAATAGACGATCCCCGCCAGATCGGTGTCTTCATAGTAGACACGTATCGGAAAGACATGTGTCATGACGCTGGCCTGATACGTGCGGCAAGGCGCAAGGCGTGGCTGGGATCATCGGCAAAGGCTGGCATGACAGGATCATAGGCCGCGCGGATCACATCCGCCACCTCCGGCCGCAAGACGGCCTGCCCATCGATCATCGCCAGCGGCGGCATGGCATCAAAGGCCGTATCGGACCACAGAAGGATGGTCTGCACCGCCTGGCTGAGGGCCAAGGTATCCGCCGCGACAGCGGCCAAATGGTCATCGAGCCGCAGAAACACAAAGGCCGCCTTGATTGCGCCACCCTCATCAAAACGGAAAATACGGTACTGATTGGCATCCGCCTTTTGCAGCCGCGTCACCAAAGGGGCCAGATCGGGGACCAGCTGATCCAGATGCGGCACCTCTGTCAGCTCATCCCAGTTGCGGCAGAAAAAGACCATCAGGTTGGCCCCCAGCTCGGGATCCGTCTCTGCCATCTTGTGACTGGCAAGCGTGACCACAGCTTCAATCGCGCCCTTGAAAACAGCGAGCGTCGCGTCATCCACGCCAAAGACGACCGGCACAATGGGTCGCCCCCAGCGCGCGCAGATGTATGCGCCGTCAGCACGGGTAAAGTATGGCTCAATCTCACTCATCATCTTGCCAGAAAACTCCCGCCGAAGGCACCCCAGATATCATCCAAACAAATCCGTCTGCCCTTTGGGGGGTGTCAGCCCCAAATGCGCCCAGGACGCTTGCGCGAGCATCCGCCCGCGCGGTGTGCGCTGGATCAGCCCCTTTTGCAGCAGATAGGGCTCAATCACGTCTTCCAGACTGTCGCGGCTTTCCGACAACGCGGCAGAGAGTGTTTCGACACCCACAGGCCCGCCGCCATAGCTTTCCGCGATCAGACGCAAATAGCGACGGTCAGCATTATCAAGCCCAAGATGATCCACACCCAGCCGCGTCAACGCCCGGTCAGCGATTTGTTGCGTCACCGTGCCGTCGCCCTCGACAATCGCGAAATCAACGACCCGGCGCAGCAGACGACCCGCGATGCGCGGCGTGCCCCTTGCGCGTCTGGCAATCTCGCGCGCGCCATCATCTGACGCTGGCGCACCCATCAACCTGGCACCGCGGGTCACGATCTGGTGCAGCTCTTCCTCGGTGTAAAACTCCAGCCGGGTCGGGATGCCGAAGCGGTCGCGCAGCGGCGTGGTCAGCAGACCCATACGGGTGGTGGCTCCGACAAGGGTAAAGGGCTGCAACTCGATCCGCACGGTGCGGGCGGCGGGGCCCTCGCCAATCACCAGATCAAGCTCAAAATCCTCAAGGGCCGGGTACAGCACCTCCTCCACCGCGGGGTTCAGGCGGTGGATTTCGTCGATGAACAACACATCGCGCGCTTCAAGGTTGGTCAGGATCGCAGCAAGATCACCTGCCTTGGCCAGCACCGGGCCAGAGGTCATGCGAAAATTCACCCCCAGCTCCCGCGCCATGATCTGGGCGAGCGTGGTCTTTCCCAGACCCGGGGGGCCGTGAAACAGCGTATGGTCCATTGCCTGCCCGCGCTGGCGCGCACTTTCGATAAAGACCTTCAGGTTCGCGCGCGCATCCCTTTGCCCGACAAAAGCGTCAAGCGTTTGCGGGCGCAGCGCCCGGTCTTCGTCTTCAGGCTGCGGCGCGGGGCGCAATGTGGGGTCGGGTTGGTCCATGGCCCGTCCTTACCCCTTTGGCGCCAACAGCTTCAAGGCGGCGCGGATCAGGGTGGATGTGTCTGCCTCGGGTGCGGCGCCTGCGGCCTCCGCGACAGCACCTGCCGCTTCTCCCGGCGCATAGCCAAGGTTGCCAAGGGCAGAAAGCGCCTCTGCCTGCGCCGGGTTCGCGCGTCTGGGTGCTGGGGCGCGGGGGGTTGCAGGTGTTTCAGCCTCGATCACATCATCGGCCACCGCATCCGCCGTGCCACCCATTGCCATAACAGCCGGCGCCTTGTCCTTCAGTTCATTGACCACGCGCTGCGCTGTCTTCGGCCCGACCCCTTTGGCCTTGGCCACAGTGTGCCAGTCGCCCAGGGCGATCGCCCGGCTGACACCATCGGCCCCCAGCGCGCCAAGGATCGCCATCGACGCCTTGGCCCCGATGCCCTGCACAGACATCAGCAACCTGTGCCATTCCTTTTCCACCAATGAGGCAAAGCCGAAAAGCTGCAGGTTGTCTTCGCGCACCAGCAAATCGGTAAACAGCGCAACCGCCTCGCCATTGCCCGGCAAGCCCGCCATTACCCGGTCGGAGACATAGACAAGATAGCCCACACCGCGCACGTCGATCAGAACATGGTCTGTTGCGCGATATTCCAGCCGCCCCGCGATCTTGCCGATCATGCGCCAGCCCTCGCCAGTGCACCGGCGAGCGTATTGGCCGATTGCAGATGAAAGGCGTGGCAGATCGCAATCGCCAGCGCATCGGCTGCATCAGGCCCTGCCAAAGTGACGCCGGGCAACTGCATCTTCACCATATGGGCGACCTGCCCCTTGTCGGCGTGCCCCACACCAACAACGGTCTTCTTGATCGCATTGGGGGCATATTCGCCCACATGCAAACCGGCCTGCGCAGGCACCAGCAAGGCAATACCGCGTGCCTGCCCCAATTTCAGGGTGCCTGCGCCGTCCTTGTTCACAAATGTCTGCTCGACCGCGGCGGCGTCGGGGGCATGGGCGGCGACGATGTCTGTCAGTTGAAAATGCAGTGACAGCAGGCGTTGCGCCAGATCATCCCCGTCAGAGCGGCAGACCCCGTTGGCGACATGGGCAAGCCTTGCACCATCCGCATCAATCACGCCCCAGCCCATGTTGCGCAGGCCCGGATCAATCCCCAATACACGCATGGCTCGCCTCTTGTTTTTCTTATCTTGCCAAGGGCTAGCACAAAACGCGAACAAAAACCAAGAGGCGTCGTGCGCACGACCAGTTGCATCGCGACGCGACAAAGGTTCGGCACCGGCACTCTATCCTCAAAAACCGACCCCGATTAACCTAATGTAAATAAAGCATTTATGGCAGAATATGCACATAAATGAGGCATTCCAATAACGCATAAGACTTATGCAAAAACGGCACTGGTGGCTGTAATGTTTTGCACCTAGATGGGCCATATCAGATTAACGCTGCATTGCAGCACAAACCAAAGGAATGAGGCTATGGCCGCTTTTGACACTTCCCGCCCCACAGTTGGCCTCTCCGCAGGTCGCATCTCTGGCATGTTTGTATCCCTGTTCGGCACCTTTGCCGCATGGAACGACGCCCGGGTCACACGCAATTCACTGTCCAAGCTGACAGCACGTGAACTGGACGATATCGGCCTGTCCCGCGCAGACATCGATGCCGTTGCGACACGGGTCTCACGCTAAGGCGCGTTTGAGACTGCCAACAACAGGAAAAGCCGCGCTGTCGCCAGCGCGGCTTTTTCTTTGTCGTCAGGGCTGGACTACTGCGGCAGGATCGTCCGCAGACCATCGGCGATAAACACCGTTGCCGGATCAGACTGCATGATCCAGGCACCCGCCTGTTCCATCACCGTGCCACCCTGCAATGCAGCAACACGGTCGGTGTAGGCAGCATCGCCCAGATAGGCCAACAGGAACCCTTTGAACAGGAACCCAAGGAAGAGCACGACAATCAGACCCTTCAAAGGGAAACGCGGCTTGTACATCCGCGGGCGCGCAACGATCAGACCGTCGGAATTGACAGTCTTCACCACGCCATTGGCCATCTTGTCATGGCGGCGGACGATGCGTTTTAGTCTTTTGTCGAATGGAACGTTGGCTTGCACCTCAGGTCCTCCAGCTAAGAAACTCTATGGCAATACCCTAAATTCGCTAAACTTCGTTCACCGAACAAGGTCTTTCTCATCTCTTATACATAATCATGAGAGATTCGGTGTGTTTTTGCGCACACAGAGGGTTGTCCATTCAACAATAACCCTCTGATCCACTAAATTGAACCCGTTTTCGGCATAAATCGCCTGCACTTCAGCCGCCTGTTCATTGAGAATCCCCGAGAGAATCGCATAGCCACCCGGCGCAACATGGCGTGCCATAAGGGGCGCAAGACCAATCAGCGGGGCCTTGAGGATGTTGGCAAACACCAGATCATAAGGACCGCCATCGCGCAGCTCAGGTGCGTCAAACCCAGCCGCCACAAGGCAATTCACGCGTCCCTCAAGCCCATTTGCGCGGACGTTGGCGGCGGCCACTTCGACCGCCGTGGGATCGATATCGCTGGCGATCACCAAATCAGGCAAAACCTTGGCGGCCGACATGGCTAAAACGGCAGTTCCACACCCGATATCGAGAATACGCTCTCCGGCGAATCCGCCTTCCAGCAGATCATCAAACGCCTCCAGACACCCTTTGGTTGTGCCGTGATGCCCGGTGCCAAAGGCCATGGCCGCGTCAATCAGCAACGGCACGCAGTCCTCTGGCACCTTTTCGGCGTCGTGGCTGCCGTAGACGAAGAACCGGCCGGCAACGACAGGCGACAATTCTCGCTGCACCTTTGACACCCAGTCCTGGTCAGGAATGTCAGAAATGTTGAACGGTTTGGACAGGTGCAAGGCAGACAGCACCGCCAGCCCACCGGCGTCCGGGCGTTCCATGAAATAGGCCGCGACCTCCCATAGGCCTGATCCATCCTCAACCTCGAACACGCCAACGCCGGTGGGTTCAGGGTTCAGCGTTTCCAGTGCGTCGGCCAGCGCGTAGGCTTGATTTTCGCCTGAAATCGTCGTCAGCGCGGCGTAGGTTGTCATGAATTGATCCCCGATTGGTCTGTGGCCCGGTTAGGCTGTGACCGGTGGGCCGTCAAGCAGATCGGTCTCGCTACGCAGCAGCGCGATGATATCGTCGGCCCAGGCCGCATAGACTGCCGGGCCCGGGTGAAATCCATCGGCGGCCATATTATGCCGCCCCAGCCCCAGTTTCGGGCGGACAACAGCACAACGGGTGTAGCGCGCCGTGACGTGATCAAGATTGCGGTCGAACCGGCGCGCCTGCTCGCCCAAAATCCATCGCAGAGGCGGGCGCAACAGCGGAAACTGGTGCACCGGCGGCAAGCCCGACACCACCACGAACGGGTCGCCCAGCTGCGCCTTCAGCGCGCCGACAAGTGCGATCTGACGCTGACGAAACCGGCGAAGCGGCACGACCTTTGTGACGTCATTCACGCCCAGCGCCGTGATCACCAGATCAAACGGCCCCTCTGGCAAAGTGTCGAGCCATGACAGCACATCGCCCGTGCGCGCGCCCGACACGGCCTTAAGCGTATAGTGGACCGTATAGGTGTCAGCCAACCTGCTGCTGACCTGCCCCAAGAGCGCCTCGCGCTGGTCGGTCACGCCCACACCCAGTGCCGAGGAGTCGCCCACAATCAGCAAGCGCAGCGGCGGGCCACTGCCAAGGGTGCCGCTGCGGGCACCGGTTGGATCAGGCAACTGCAGGACGGTCCGGCGCAGGTAAGCCCCCTGCGCCAGCAGAAGTGGCATCAGAACAAAGCGCGCTGCGACGTCCCAGGCCATGACAAACCGACGTTAGACGCCCACACCGATCGGGCAGGTCACCCCTGTGCCGCCGATGCCGCAGTAGCCTGACGGGTTTTTTGCCAGATACTGCTGGTGATAGTCCTCGGCAAAGTAGAACGGCGGGGCGTCCACGATCTCTGTCGTGATCGCACCAAAGCCAGCCTCTGTCAGGCGCGGCGCAAAGGCCGCTTTGGCGGCCTCTGCAGCAGCCCTCTGATCGGAAGAATATGTGTAGATGCCCGACCGATACTGTGTTCCGGCGTCATTGCCCTGCCGCATCCCTTGTGTCGGGTCGTGGCCTTCCCAGAACACCTGCAGCAACTGGTCATAGGAAATCTTCGCCGGATCATAGATCACGCGCACGACCTCATTATGACCGGTCTTGCCGGAACAGACCTCTTCATAGGTGGGGTTGGGCGTGTAGCCACCGGCATAGCCGACCATGGTCGACTGCACGCCATCCAGCTTCCAGAACATCCGCTCGACACCCCAAAAACAACCCATGCCGAACATGGCCTCTTCCATACCCTCCGGCACTTCGCCCGTCAGGTCATTGCCATAGACGTGATGGGTGCTAGCGGTGGGGATGGGATGATCGCGGCCCGGCAGGGCAGCGTCGGCACTGACTATCTCAGATTTGGCGCGGTTGATGAAAAACATAAAGACCTCCATTCAGGGTTGCCCTGAATATAGTCCTTCATCCGCAGTTTGCTACTCTGCTGCGGCCAGCAAACGCGTCTGAAACACGGTCTCGTGACCGGGCGCGGGATGGCGCGGGATCAGCAACGACAGCAAGAGCGAGACAACAGCCATGCCCGCCGCCATCAAGAACACCAGCCCGGGCGACTGCAGCCAGACGTAACCCAGAAGCGCCGGCAAAAAGACCGCGGCGATGTGGTTGATCGTAAAGGCGACAGCCGCCGTCGGCGCGATATCCTGCGGGTCGGCGATTTTCTGAAAGTAGGTCTTGATCGCCAGTGCGAGGCTGAAAAACAGGTGGTTCACGATATAAAGCATGGTCGCCAGCACGACGCCCCAGCCGAAATAGTAAATCCCGCCATAGGCCAGAAATACCAGACAGAGGCCCACATATTCAAAGATCAGCGCCTTACGCTCACCAAATATCTGCACCACGCGCCCCAGCACCGGGGCGACAGCCATGTTGATCAGCAGCGTGATCATGAAAAGCTTGGTGATGTCGTCGACGTCAAAGGCGAAGAGCTCCACCATCATGAAGCCTGCAAACACCACAAAGATCTGCCGCCGTGCACCCGACATGAATTGCAGCGCATAATAAAGCCAGTAGCGGCGACGCAGGATCATCTTCTTGATCTGCGGATGCGGCGTTTCAAACTGCGGATAGATGAAAAGACAAAGCAGCGCGACGACGGCGGTAAACCCGCCAGATAGCCAATAGACAATGCTGTAGGTCAGGTTGAACCGGTCCCAACTGGCCACGATCAGCAGATAAACCAGTAAGGTCGCCCCTGATCCGGCTGACAGAAGCCAGCCAAGGGTTTGCGGTGCTTTCTTCTTTTCGATCCACTGCAGCTGCAACGACTGGTTGACCGTCTCGTAATAATGAAAACCGATGGACGACAACATTGTGACCACCAGAATGCCGCCCATTTGCGGAAACTGCGCTGTGACGGCCGTCGCCGCCCCCAGCATGATCAGCGCCACCAGACCCAGCACCTGCTCGCGGATGAACATGATCAGGGCGATCACACCAATGGCAAAGAACCCCGGTATCTCGCGCACCGTATGCAGCCAGCCAATGTCGGACCCGTCGAAATCCGCAACCTCGATCACAAAGTTGTTCAGAAGCGCCGACCATGTGGCAAAAGCAATAGGCATCGCCATGGCCATCACGAAGAGGAGCGCTTGCGGCCTGCGCCACAGCGGCAAATCATGCGCATCTTCGAGGCGGACAATTCTCATGGTTTCGCCTTACGCCCAATCAGGGAAAAAGGCGAGAGGCGCGTCAGCCGAAGATGTCGCCGATGTTGTTGACAATGGCGACAAGGACCATGGCCCCGCAGATCAGCATCGCCATCCAGAATAGATACTGCATCAGGATGGCCCCGACCCCAAAGCCAATGGCCATGGCCGACAGAGGGTAAGGCTCTTGCCGGAACAGCCCGATGGCACCGACAACAGCACCCAGTGCACCCAAAACGGTCCCCGCTACGGTCAGGATTTGGGTCATCGACAAGCCGGTATCGGTTGGCGGTGCGGGCCGTTCTTCACCGCTGAGTGCCGCACGCGCGCTTTGCCGGATTTCGGCTGCGATCTCTCCAATTGTCGCGCCTGCGGATTGTTGGGGCGGATCGAAGGTGCCGGAAATCTGCAAGCCAACGATAATCAGGGCAGCAAGGGCTGCAATGAAACCCGAAAGCCCAAACTTGGGCGGTGTTCCCGCTGCTGCCGTCATGTCCTGTCTCTCCGTCCAAACTGGAATGACATGCAGGCTAACCGCTGCCAGCGCTCCTGCAAAGCCCTGTCATGGGCTGCCCTGACACAGTGACCTGTTTGACAATGCAGCCCGCGCAGGTTTTACGACCCCTGCCGGAGCATCCGCCACCACCCCATGGCATCATCCGTGGCATGAGCGTGAAAAAATCGCGCTGCGGCCCGGCAAACCGGTTGACTCACCAAATCGCTCTCCTTACCTACGCTGCGTTAGCACTCGCACCTGATGAGTGCTAACATGGGAGAAACACGAACTGGAGAAGTTCTGAAATGGCATTTACACCACTTCACGACCGCGTACTGGTCCGTCGCATTGAAGGCGACGAAAAGACAGCAGGCGGCTTGATCATTCCTGACAACGCCAAGGAAAAACCAGCCGAAGGCGAAATCGTCAGCGTTGGCGAAGGTGCCCGCAAGGACAGCGGCGAGTTGATCGCAATGTCCGTCAAGGCCGGCGACCGCGTGCTGTTCGGCAAATGGTCCGGTACCGAAGTCAAGATCGACGGCGAAGAGCTGCTGATCATGAAGGAAAGCGACATCCTCGGCATCATGTAAGCCCGGGTGATCTGCGCAATTCCATCAATCTATCTCATTCAAGGAGCACATGAAAATGGCTGCTAAGGACGTCAAATTCGACACAGATGCACGCAACCGCATGCTCAAAGGTGTCAACACCCTCGCCAACGCGGTGAAGGTCACACTGGGCCCGAAGGGCCGGAACGTTGTTCTGGACAAATCCTTTGGCGCACCCCGCATCACCAAGGACGGTGTATCGGTCGCCAAGGAAATCGAACTGGAAGACAAGTTCGAAAACATGGGCGCGCAAATGGTCAAAGAAGTGGCCCAGCGCACCAATGATGAGGCCGGTGACGGCACAACCACAGCGACCGTACTGGCTCAGGCCATCGTCAAAGAAGGCATGAAGTCTGTCGCCGCTGGCATGAACCCAATGGACCTCAAGCGCGGCATCGACCTGGCAACTGCCAAGGTTGTCGAAGCCATCAAAGGCGCCGCCCGTCCCGTCAACGACAGCGACGAAGTTGCACAGGTCGGTACGATCTCTGCCAACGGCGAAGCCGAAATCGGTCGTCAGATCGCTGACGCGATGCAGAAAGTCGGCAACGAAGGCGTGATCACTGTCGAGGAAAACAAAGGTCTGGAAACAGAAACCGATGTTGTCGAAGGCATGCAGTTCGACCGCGGCTACCTGTCCCCCTACTTTGTCACCAATC
>JAHDGO010000045.1:3399-10084 GCA_020627605.1 Yoonia sp. | reverse complement strand
GTCAGCGCACCAGGTTCATAGAGTGAGATGCCAGACAGGCCGGTGGTGTGCAGCGCGGCACCCTCAGCCCGCCCAATGGGCCGTGTGCCGCCGCCAACAATGTGCAGGGGGCCATCGGCGCCCGCAATTGTCCCCGCCAATTCGTCTTCGGTGCTGGGTGTCATCAGTCTATCTTCTTTCGTTCAGCAAGGCCGCAAGGGCAGGGGCCTTCACGCGGCGCGCCGTGTCTGGGATGTTTGCAGCGGGAACACCTTGGCGGCGTTCAGCAGCCAGTCAGGATCGAACACGTCCTTCACCGCCATCTGCGCCTCCAGATCGGCGGGCGCATATTGCACAGTCATCAGATCGCGCTTTTCGATTCCGACGCCATGTTCGCCGGTCAGGCAGCCGCCAACCTCGACACAAAGCTTCAGCACCTCGGCACCGAATTCTTCGCAGATTTCCAGATCACCGGGCTTGTTGGCATCATAAAGGATCAGCGGATGCATATTGCCGTCGCCTGCGTGGAACACGTTGCCCACGCCCAGACCGTATTTCTGCGACATCTCACCAATACGTTTCAGCACGTAGGGCAGCGACGACACGGGGATCGTGCCATCAAGGCACATGTAGTCAGAGATTTTGCCGATGGCGCTGAACGCCGCCTTGCGCCCGGCCCAGATGCGCGCGGATTCTTCGGCGGATTGCGCCTCGCGCAGGGCGACGGGGTTGTGGGTTTGGGCGATGGCCTTGATGCGGGTCAACTGGTCGTCGATTTCCGCGTCTGACCCTTCGACCTCTACAATCAAGAGGGCCGCACATTCGGGATAGCCTGCGCCGGAAAAATCCTCGCACACGCCGATCAGCATTTCGTCCATATATTCGATGGCCACCGGCAGGATACCCGCCTTGATGATGTCGGACACAACCTGCCCTGCGACCTCGGCGCTGTCATAGCCCATCAGCACGGGGCGCGCGCCTTCGGGCTTGTGCAGAATGCGTAGCGTTGCCTCTGTGACGACACCCAATTGCCCTTCGGACCCGCAGATGACGCCCAACAGGTCCAGCCCGCCGGCGTCCAGATGCGCGCCGCCGATTTCAACCACCGTGCCATCCATCATCACCATGGTGACGCCCAACAGGTTGTTCGTGGTCACACCGTATTTCAGGCAATGTGCCCCGCCGGAGTTCATGCCGATGTTGCCGGCAATCGCACATGCCAGCTGGCTGGACGGGTCGGGGGCATAGAAAAACCCATGCGCCTCGACCGCGCCGGTGACAGAGAGGTTCGTGCGCCCGGTCTGCACCTTGATGTAGCGGTCGGCGTAGTTGGTTTCGATCACCTGGTTCATCTTGGCGACGCCAAGGATCACGCAATCGGCCGTCGGCAAGGCACCACCGGCCAGTGATGTGCCCGATCCACGCGGAACAACAGGCACGCCCATTTCGTGGCAGACCTTCAGCACCGCTGCGACCTCTGCGGTGTTGGCAGGCAATACCGCACAAAGCGGCGGACATTTATAGGCGGTCAGGGCGTCGCATTCATAAGCGCGTGTTTCGCGTTCATCAGCGATCACCGCGTCCTTTGGCAGCACCGCAGAAAGACGCGCGACAATCTGGTCCTTGCGGGACAGAACACCGGGGTTCGGGGCTGGCATTTCCATGGCGGTCCTCCTTGGCGGGGATGCATATACTGCAATTGGTAAAATTATATTACCAATTTTAGGTGATGGCAAGTCACACGGCAAAACGCTACACCCGCGCCATGCGCATTCTGGATCATATCGCCCTTCTGACGCCGCTGGATTGGGTTGCCGTGGCGGTCACCACAGTGGCGTGGTTTGCCATTGACTGGCTGATTGAACACCCCGCCGCCAAGCGTCCCTCTGTCACCAAACTGATGTCGCAGCACCGCCGCGCCTGGATGAAGGTGTTCATTACACGTGATCCGCGCATTTTTGACAGCCAGATTCTGGCCAGCCTGCGTCAGGGCACGGCGTTCTTCGCCTCCACCTGCCTTTTGGCCATCGGTGGGGTGCTGGCGCTGGCAGGCAATACCGAACCGCTGAGCGGACTGGCGGCAGAGGTCAGCGAGATGCCGGTGCCGGTATTGATCTTTCAGCTGAAACTGGGGTTTGTGGCGATCTTTCTGACGAACGCCTTTCTGAAATTTGTCTGGGCGAACCGGGTCTTTGGCTATTGTGCCGTGTTGATGGCCGCCGTGCCCAACGACCCCGCAGACCCAGAGGCCGAGCCGCGGGCCGCCCAAGCGGCAGAGCTGAACATCCGCGCGGCCATCAACTTTAACCGCGGCTTGCGGGGCATGTATTTCGCGCTTGGTGCGCTGGGCTGGCTTTTGGGCCCTGTCGGCCTGTTGGTGGGCACATCGGTGGTCGTCTGGGTCGTCTGGTCACGGGAATTTGCATCCCTTCCGCGCGAGATTCTGCTAAACAACAGCGTATGAAATATCTTCTGATGATCGCGGCCCTTGCCGCCAGCCCCGCCTTTGCCGACGTCCCGGTTGTGGAAGAGGTCACCATCACAGGTGACCGCGTCAGCGTAACCCTGTCGCATCCCGATACCGGCTGGGACCACTACGCCGACGGGTGGGAGGTGTTGGACGCCGAGGGCAACAGCCTGGGTATCCGTGAGTTGGCGCATCCGCATGTGACCGAGCAACCCTTTACCCGTTCACTGTCGGGTGTGATGATCCCCGAAGGCGCGACAGCGATCTATATCCGCGCACGCTGCAACGTTGATGGCTGGTCAGAGGACCTGTTCGAAGTGGCGCTGACCAACTAGTTCGTGCTTGCGTTCAGTCGGTAGTCCGCCACCAGCGGATAATGGTCGGTGGGCCATTCCCCATCGAATTTCTGCCGCAGGATGACTGGGTCGCCGACGATCTCTGCCGCGCCGGATGTGGCGAGATGATCAATCGCCCCAAACAGGTTCAGCCCGCGATTGAAGTGGTAGGTCGATCCACGCACCGGCGCAAAACTCATGCCCTCGTCAGCCAGAATGGTGACCACCCTGTCACCCAGCCTGCCGTTGAAATCGCCGATGACGAACAGGGTTTCGCCAGCAGCGATCCATGGGCGCACGCGCTCTGCCACCAGCTCGATGGATTGGATGCGGTTCGACAGGCTGCCGAAATCAGTGTGCAGATTGACGACACGGAAGACCGCGCCAGTCTGGTTGTCGGCAAACTGCGCCCAACTGGTGAAGGCGGGGAACGACCCGTTGAAGGTGCGCGAGTAGATGACATCAGGCGTGTCCGAGAAAAAGAACCAGCCCTGATCCTGTACGCTCAGACGATCCGCGCGGTAAAGGATCGGCTGGGTCGACGGAAACACCGCCGGGTCGCCCACTGCTACCGCGCGATAGTCTGGGTTGTTGTCCAACAGCCAGTCCAGCGTCAGGTTCGTCTCACCGCCGCTGCCACGGGCAAAGCTTTCCATCTCCTGAAAGCCGATGACGTCCGCATTGATGGTCTTGAATGCCTGATCAAGCGGGCCTTTGCGCCGCTCCCAGTCACCCACGGACCACGGACCGGTAGCCTGCGACAGGATGATGTAGTGGACGTTATAGGTCGCGACCCGCAAGGCATCGTCGCGCTTGGCTGGCAATTCCTGATCACCGGAGTTGCGGACAGTCTGGCAGCCCACCAGCACGACCACGGCGACAACAAGCAGGCCGAGAAATTTCATCAGTGCCACCACCATCCGCAAGATCTAACGCCGCCCTTCACGCAGCCATGCCCCCACGATCAGCAACGAGGCCAAAAGCAGGTAAGCCCAGGCTGGCAGCAAAGACGTGATCGAGATTTCAGCGGTCCGGTAAGCCTCACGCGGGGTGATCCCGATCCAGCCGCGCCCGGCAGCCGGGCGTCCGGGTCTGACGGTGCGGATATCAATCTCCCCAGCGGAAATCGGCATCACACCGCCATTGGTGCCGCTGATCAGCGGCTCCAGCGCCTCTGCGCTGGCGATGGTTTGTTCAAACTCGCGCGGGGCAGAAGGGCCGAGTGCAATGACGGCGGTTTCCTCGCCATCATCCAGGCGGTAAAGCCCGATTTCCGGCGCGTCCCAGACAGTTTCAAACCGCCCTGGCGAGACCTCTTCCAGCGTCAGTTCGGTTTCGGTGCCATCAGGGCCGGTGACGGTCACTGTGCCGGTCTCTGCATCCAGCGTGCGGCGGATGATCCGCATGGTCTGACCGGTGGGTTCGACCCACAGCGCCTCTTCCTCCAGCTCTGGCTCTTTCATCATCCAGTGGGCCAGACGGCGCAGGAGTTCCAATTGCGGCCCGCCGCCCTCATATCCCCGATCCCACAACCACGAATGGTCAGAGGCGATCAGCGACACACGCCCCTCGCCGATGCGGTTCAGAGTTAAAAGCGGACGGTCGTCAAGCCCGGCCATGACCGTCATCGCGGCCTCTGGCACCAGCACGTCAACAAGGCGGAACCAACGACCCCACCCCGGCCCGTCCCCTTCTGGATTGGGGGAGAGCAGATCAAGCTGTTCGGTCACCGGATGCCGCTGCCCGACGTCGGTGATCTGCGGCACAAATCCTTCCTCAAACACCCGCGCTGTCGGTGCGCCCGGCAGAATGGCCCCAAGGGGTGAGCGATAGATGCTTTCCGCGCCACCATATTCCGGCCCCGAAGAGATCAGCACAGCGCCGCCGTTTTCGACGTAGTTGCGGATGTTTTCCAGATAGCTGCTGGGCAGAATGCCCCGGCGGCGATAGCGGTCAAAGATGATCAGATCAAAATCATCGATCTTTTCCAGAAACAGCTCTCGCGTAGGAAAGGCGATGAGCGACAATTCGTTGACGGGGACGCCATCCTGCTTTTCTGGCGGGCGCAGAATTGTAAAGTGCACCAGATCAACTGATGGGTCGGATTTCAGCAGGTTGCGCCAAGTGCGTTCGCCGGGATGCGGCTCTCCTGACACCAGCAAGACGCGCAACCTGTCGCGCACGCCATTGATCTGGATCACGGCGGCATTGTTGCGGTTGGTCAATTCGCCCTCGGCATCGGGGATGGTGAATTGCAGCACGTTCATGCCGCCATGGGGCAGGGTGACGGGGAGCTGGATGTCTTCGCCTATTGGCACCGGCACAGTCAGCGGCGCATCGCCGTCGATGGAGATCGACAGCAGGACCGACTGTGCGTCAGGCGCATCGCCCTGATCCTCGATGCGCAAAGTCAGGTTGACCTCTTCGCCAAGGATCGCAAAGGCAGGGGCGTTGGACACGATCAGGCGGCGGTCCCAATCACCTGGCTGACCGGTCATCATCAGATGCATGGGGGCAGGCAGATTGGGTGCGCGTTCGATATCATGCAAGCGGCCATCGCTGATCAGGATGATCCCCGCGACGCGGGCTTGGGGTTCTTCGGCCAGCGCCTCTGACACGGCGGTCATCAGGGTGGTGCCCAGATCGCCCTCGCCATCGGCAAGCGTGACGACGCGCATCTCTGTGTTGGGCTGGCGGGCGAGCTCTGCGGTTACATTGTCCAGCGCAGCGGCGTTTTGGTCGGCGCGGTCAGAGATGCGCTGACTGGCGCTTTCATCCACAACAACCATGACGATGTCCGACAAAGGCTCCCGGTCTTCTTGCTGGATGGCGGGGTTTGCCAAGGCGGTCAGCAGAACAGCACCGGCCAGACCACGCAGCCACCAGCCCGGCAGACGCCGCCAGACCGAAAGGATCAGGGCGGCCAGTGCCAGTGCTGCGACAATCGCCAGCAACGGCAGCGGGATCAGTGGATCAAGGACAAGCGTGCCGGTCATTACTGCCCCAACCGATCCAGCAGATCAGGCACATGGACCTGATCCGACTTATAGTTGCCCGTCAGCACATGCATGATGACGTTGACGCCGAAGCGCAGCGCAATCTCGCGCTGGCGTTCACCGGACATGCCGCGCCCGACTGGGAACATGCGCCTGCCGCTGGTATCGACGGCCCAGGCGCGCGCCCAGTCGTTGCCGCCGATGATCACAGGCGTGACCCCGTCGTTGAGGTTGCGAAATGGCATGCCCTCGACCTGTTCTGCATCCACTGGTGCTGCCTCGACCCAGACGTCGCGGCTGGCATAGCGACCGGGGAAATCCTGCAACAGGTAGAAGGTGCGCGTCAGCACATGGTCTGATGGGATCGGCTCCAACGGCGGAATATCCAGCGATCTGGCAATGGCCTGCAGCTTGCGCCCTTCGGGCGAGCCTGACCCGAACCGCGCCGTGTCAGCGTCGCGGGTGTCAAACAGGATCATCCCGCCGCTGCGCAGATAGCGGTTCAGCTTGCCATAGGCCTCGCGGCTGGGCAGGGGCTGGTCCGCCGTGACAGGCCAGTAGAGAAAAGGAAAGAACGCCAGTTCGTCGGTCTCCAGGTCGACGCCCAATGGCGCGGCAGGTTCGATGGATGTGCGCCGGAACAGGGTTTGCGACAAACCCCGCAATCCCGCTTCTGCCACCTCATCCGTTGTGGCATCGCCGGTCAGCACATGGGCCAGCACGACCTCTGATGTCGCGGTCAGGGCAAAATCCTCTGCCGTTTGCGCCTGCGCCTCTGGTGTCCAGAACAGCAGCAGCGCGAGGGCCGCCGCGACATCTGCACGCGGGCCCCGCAGCCGCCCGCCAACAGCGAGCGACGCGATCACGTCGAGCAAAAGCAGCAGAACGGTGGCCCCCAGCAACCAGCC
>JAHDGO010000045.1:0-3389 GCA_020627605.1 Yoonia sp. | reverse complement strand
GCCTTTCAGCGCGGTTTCGCGCACGACATCCATGCCCTCTACCGCGATACGAGCGGGCCATTGCGCGACCGAAAGGATGGTATCGGATCCGATCACATTGATCGCCAATTGCCTGTCGCCACCGGCATAAAGGCCCGGCTGCAGGTCGGGGCCGGGGGTGGCAGTGGCCAGGACTTCACCGGCCACACCGGGCAAGGCGCTGCCGTCTTCAAGTCGCCCAAAGGCATCCAGCACCTTGCCGGGCAGCCATGTGGTGCCTTCGAGTGCCGCGGCATCAGGGGTGGCAGGCCGGGTGGAGACCGCAAGCCGTTCCAGCATTTGCACGAAAAGACCGGACAGCGGCAGGCTGGACCATTCGGCATTGGCGGTGACATGCACCAGCACAACCTGACCTTCACCCAGAAGCTTGCGCGTGACCAGCGGCGTCCCGTCCGACAATTGCGCGATCACGCGGTCGGCCAGTGTCGGGTCGGGCTGCGCCATCACCTGACTGGTGACCGTGACATCCTCTGGCACGGGCAGGCCGAAAAATGGGCTATCCTCGACAAAGGGGGCCAGCGCCTTGGGCTCTCCCCAACTCATCGCGCCGCCAACGGACCGCCCGCCAGAGCGCAGGCGTACCGGCAACAGCGGATCCTCGTCGATGCGCCCCTGATCAGAGGCCGCAAGGCGCGGACCAGCAAAGCGCAACAGCATACCGCCCGCTGTGACCCAGTCCTGCACCGCGTCACTTTCAGTTTCCGCAAGGCTGGCCACATCGGCCAGAATGATCACATCGGGGTTGGCCAGCAGGATATCTTCCAGCGCGCCGTCGATGATGTCCGCTGTGGGTTCCAGTGCCTCGCGCAGGTAGTAGAGCGGCGACAGCAGGGTCAGCCCTTCACGTTCGTCACGTCCGGCAATCAGGGCGACCTCGCGCCGTTTCAGGGCGTCGTCCGTCAAGCTGACCGCCCCGGCAGAGCGGCTGTTGCCAAGCTCGAACCGTGTGATGCGGTTGCGCAGTTCCGGCGGCAGCACCATGACAGTTTCGGCGGTTGGTGTGCCTGGCTCAAAGCGCAGGGGCACGGTGGCCAGTTGCCGTTCCACCCCGGCAGGGTCCAGCCCGATTGCTGTCACCGTGGTCTCCAGCGGGTTGCCGATGGGCGCGCGGGTGGCAGAGACGATGACCTCGCCGTTCTCAAACCGTGCAGGCCGCAAGCCAAGTGTCTGGCGCGGGGTCTGAAAGACGGTCACACTGCCGCGCGTCTCAAGTTCGGCCAGCAGATCATCGCGCCCGTCCCAGTCAAGGCCGTCAGAAATCCAATACGTCTCAAAATCGCCTGCGGCACCGGCAAACCATGCGGCGGCATCACGCGGTTGCCATGGCCGGGGTTGCAGATTGGGCAGACGGTTCTGCCAGTCGCCGGGAGCGGAGAACGGGATGCCGTCATCAGGCAGGTTGTTGAGGTTGATCACAGCCGTGCGCCGCTGTGCCACCGCAGCCTCGCCCAGCAGGGTGTCGATCCGGTCCAGTCGCGTCTGCCAGCCCGGCGCACCCGCCCACGAGGCGTCCAGCACGATCACCAGATCACCGGTGCCATCGCGGGCGTCCTGCGGGTTCAGAACAGGGCCGGCAAAGCCGATGATGGCCGCCGCCACTGCGAGCATCCGCAACAAAAGCAGCCACCATGGCGTCCGGTCGGTTTGATTGTCGTCGTCTGTCAGGCCCAACAGCAGGGCAACACCCGGAAACCGGCGCCGGATCGGTGCGGGCGGCACCGCCCGCAGCAAGATCCACAGGATCGGCAGGGCGATCAGGCCCAGCAGAAGCCAGGGGGCTGCAAAGCCGATGGGACCCAGCGACCACATCAGCGGCACCACCGGGGCGCTGCCCCGGACCCCAGCGTTTTCAGGGCAAGATGATGCAGCATGATCATCTTGGATGCTCCAGCGCGCCGTAAAGCCACATCAGGGCCTGCGTGGCACTTTGCCCGGTGTGATGGCTGGTGAACTGCCAGCCGGTTGTGCGGGCCAGCATCTGCAAGCGGTCCTTGCGTGCGGCAAGCCGGTCGAGATAGCGCGATTTCAGATCACCGGCTTTCAGGGTCTCGTGACGCAGGCTGCCGGTCATGCTTTCAAAAATGGTGCGCCCGTCAAACGGAAACGCCTCTTCCTGCGGGTCGAGGACCTGCAAGAGCGCACCGCGCACGCCGCGATCCGCTGCACGGGTCAGTGCTGCCTCGACCGGGGCAATGTCACCCAGAAAGTCGCTGATGAACAGCGCGCGGGAGTGGGGCAACATGCCCTGCGCCTCTGGCGCGCCATAGTCGGTGGTCTCGTCCTCGCTCAGCAATGCGGCCATTTGCATCAGTTGCGCCTCACCCCGGCGGGGCGGCAGGCGTAGCCCGGTCAGCCCGACACGTTCACCGCCGCGTAAAAGCAGGATAGCGATGGCAAGGCCCAGCAGCCGGGCGCGCGCGCCTTTTGTCGGCAGGTTGTCGTCAGAGCGGAAACCCATGGCCGCCGCCTGATCCACCCAGAGGATGATGGATTGCGCGATCTGCCATTCCTTGTCCTGCACGAAATTCGCGTCGGATCTGGCAGAGCGGCGCCAGTCAATGCTGCGCGCCTCGTCATGCGGTTGCGCCGGGCGGTACTGCCAGAAACTGTCGCCTGTGCCAGCCCGTCTGCGTCCGTGATCACCCAACAGGACCGTTGTCGCCAAATGCTCTGCCTCCGCCAAAAGCGGGGGAAGGGGCGCTGCCAGCGCCTCTGCCTCGGAACGGAGCGTCAGCGGTGCGATCATGCGGCAGATGCCACCGAAGTAATCTGATCAGCGACCGTGTTGATGACGTGATGGATACTTTCGCCGCGTGCGCGGGCGGCAAAGGACAGCGCCATGCGGTGTTCCAGCACCGGCACGGCCATGGCGCGCACATCCTCTGCCGAGGGGGCAAGCCGTCCTTCCAGCAGCGCCTGCGCGCGAACCGTCAGCATCAGCGCCTGTGCGGCCCGCGGGCCGGGCCCCCAGCTGACATTCTGACGGACGATATCGGGGGCGTCAGGCTCTGCCGGGCGGCAGGCGCGTACCAGATCAAGGATCATCTCGACGATATTTTCACCCACAGGCATCCGCCGCAGCAGCGTCTGTGCGGCCAAAAGCTCTGCCGCAGTAAAGACGGCCTGTGACTGCGCCTCTTCCACGCCGGTGGTGGCGATCAGGATCTCTTTCTCGGTTTCGCGGTTGGGGTAGGGGACGTCAATCTGCACCAGAAAACGGTCAAGCTGCGCCTCTGGCAGGGGATAGGTGCCTTCCTGTTCAATCGGGTTTTGGGTGGCCAGCACATGGAAAGGCATCCCAAGGGGGCGGTGTTCGCCTGCGATGGTGACCTCTTTTTCCTGCATCGCCT
>JAHDGO010000044.1 GCA_020627605.1 Yoonia sp. | reverse complement strand
CGATGGCAAGGCTGGTGCCCTGGCCGGGCGCATTGATGAGATACCGGGGCGCGTGCTGGCGCTGCCGGGCGAAGAACGGCTGGACGCGCTTGTCGGGCAGCTGAGCAAGTTGGTGATCCTTGCCCGCGCCTTTCGTGCCGATCCCAACGCGCCTGATCTGCGCCGCGCAATCGCCACCTCAGAAACCAGAGAGGCGGTGCTAAACAATCCTGACGCCCTGCGCGTGAAAAGCCGCTGGGAGGTTGCCGGAGAACGGATTACCACCGGGCGCAATGATATGATCAGCCAGGCAACCTGGCTCTTGAATCTGGAAGCCGGGCCGCGGTTTGCACTGCTATTGGACTATTTCCCAGTTTCGGTGGGGCGCCGCACCGGGGCCTTTGCCAGCGGCGATCAGTTCGAAGCGGAACTGGTTTTCTACCCCGGTCGTGCGCCCTTGCGGGCCCTGATCGACGAACGCCAAAACTGCGCGCGTCTGAACTGGCCGACCGCTGACCCCATCCCGTTGGCGGATGCGGCCCGCTTTGAAACCAATATGCCGTGGGGTGAGGTGGCACCGGTTCTGCTTCCCGCCGGGCGGGTCGCCCTGACAACCAAGGGCCGGGCGTGGTGGCGCGCATCAGACGGCGGTCTGACCCTGCCGATGGATCAGGCCCCGCCTGACGCGCTGACAGGCATGACACTGGATCAGGCAACCGCGCTTTGGGACGGTGCCCGCCTGTCGGTCTTGTCGGCGCAGACAAAATGGGGGCGCGTTGCACTGGATGGATAAGTTGCTGCAAGAGATTGATGCGCTCAAGGCGCGCTGGATGACCGGTGGCGACAGCGCGGGGCTTGGGCCAAAGGACTGGCAGGGGATGGATGATCTGTCGCTTCTGGCCATGGCAGGGCAGTTCAATCGGATTGCCACACGTCCGGGGACACAGATGGCGCTGACATCCCGCCCTGACCTGCCCGATCTCGGCCTGCCGGCTCTGGCGCATGACCTGCGCCCGCTCTTCCGCCGCGTTCTTGACGATAAGCTGGCTGAGCCTGTTGATGTTGTCAGGTTGATTGCGGCGCGCGGATATGGCGTGAACCCCATCGACTGGATGCCAAAACGCAAAGAGGTCAATCTGCCGCCGATCTACGAGGTCTGGCAGGATTGGCGGGCAGGTAACCTGCCAGAAAACATTGATGATCAACTGACTGCCGCAAGCTGGGACACAGCGGCCCCCAGCCGCCGATACAGTGATCTGACACAGATGCACCGTCATGACCCGGATGCGGCCCGTGCGCTGATCACTGAAATCGCACCAACGCTGGGTGCCGATCAGCGCCTGCGGATGCTGGAATGTCTGCGGCCAGCGCTCACACAGGATGATGCTTCGCTGCTGGCCGATTTCCTTGGCGACCGGTCATCCAAGGTACAGTCACTGGTCAAGACGCAATTGGCCCGACTTGGCACCGGGCCAGAGACTGACGCCGACGCGGTCGCTGAACTGCCGGATTTTGTTGAGGTTGCGAAGGCGGGTTTTCTCTCCCGCAAGCAGGTTGTGCAGCCGCGCAAACTCAAGACAGATGCGCAGAAAAAGCGCAGGTCGCAGGTTTTTGCCCGCGTCTCTCTGTCTGCCTTGGCCGAAACGCTTGGGGTGACCGCTGACGCGGTGATTGACACCTGGGCCTTTGGGCAAGCGACGGACGACCTTGCGCAACTGGTCTCGGCCAGTGGGACGGATGCGCAGGTCAATCGCCTTGTGCAAAGATGTCTGGAGGCAGGTATCTACCAGCCCAATGCGTTGATCGACCGTCTGGATGCGTCACAGCGCCAGACCTTTGGCCTGCAGGTGATGGCGCATGAAGATGTCCCGCTGACGCACACCCGACAGTGGATTGCTGAACCCGACGGTTCCGTCGGCTGGCACGTCATTGCCCGCCTAAAGCTTCGCGATCTGACCAAGGCATTGGTGGACCCCGAAAAACCCGGTGCTGATACAGTGGCGACCCAGTCCATCGCCTTTCTTAGCCTTCTGGCGGACCGTGATGCCGCCAACCGCCTGCTTGATCATCTGACATCCGCTGGCCTGATGTCTGTTGATCCCCGATTGACCCTGTTGCGCCTGAACGCAGCCCTTTGACCGCTGGAGACCGCCCTGATGTCTGAAAAACTTCGCCTGCCCGCCGAAGAAACCTATGCCGCCGAACTGGCCGCGCTGAAAGCGGGGGACACAGCGCCAAAGCCCGTTGGCTGGTCGCTGTCGCCACAGGCAGTTGTCACCTATCTGCTGGGTGGCAAAGCAGCAGACGGGACAGAGATCAGCCCGAAATATGTCGGCCAAAGGCGCTTGATCGAAACGGCTGTCGCAACATTGGCCACCGACCGGGCGCTGCTTTTGCTGGGTGTGCCGGGAACAGCGAAATCCTGGGTGTCGGAACATCTGGCGGCAGCGGTATCGGGCGACTCGACCATGGTCATTCAGTGCACCGCCGGAACCGATGAAAATCAGGTCCGCTATTCGTGGAACTATGCCGAACTTTTGGCCAAAGGCCCAAGCCGAGAAGCACTGGTCCCGACGCCCTTGTTCCGCGCGATGGAGACAGGCAAAACATGCCGGCTGGAGGAACTGACCCGCATGGGATCGGACGTGCAGGACACGCTGATCACGGTTCTGTCCGAAAAAATGCTACCAATCCCGGAATTGAATACTGCGGTCTATGCCACGCGGGGCTTTAACGTCATCGCCACAGCCAATGACCGCGACAAGGGTGTGAACGAATTGTCCGCCGCGCTGAAACGGCGCTTCAACGTCGTGGTCCTGCCTTTGCCGGACGACATGGATGAAGAGATTGCCATCGTCACCAAGCGCGTGGGTGAAATGGCGGCATCGCTGGACCTGCCAGCACCCAAGAACGTGCAGGAAGAGGTGGCGCGCGTTCTCGCGATTTTCAGGGAATTGCGGCAAGGCGAAACACTTGATGGCAAGACCACGCTGAAATCCCCGTCCGGTACGCTGTCAACTGCAGAGGCGATTGCGGTCATGGTCGGCGGGCTAAGTCATGCTGCCTTCTTTGCCGGTGGCGACCTGTCCGCCGAAGGTCTTGCGCCGACGGTGATGGGCGCAATCATCAAGGACCCGGTGCAGGACAAGGCCATCCTTGAGGAATACCTCGAAACGGTCCTGAAGGGCCGCCGCGACTTTGCCGACTATTACAGTGAATTGACCGACCTCGTCTGATGGCGGGAGAGGTCACATATCTGGGCATTCGTCACCATGGACCAGGCTCTGCCCGTCGCGCAATTGACGCGCTGGAGGCACTGCAACCGGTTGAGGTGCTGATTGAAGGGCCCAGCGATCTGTCAGATCAGCTCCCCATGCTGGCGGATGACGCAATGGTGCCACCGGTGGCACAGCTCGCCTATCCCAAGGATACCCCGGAACAGGCCATGTTCTGGCCGCTCGCGGTTTTTTCGCCGGAATATCAGGCGATCCGCTGGGCATTGGCGCGGGGAATTCCTGTCCGCTACATAGATCTGCCCGTTGCGTGGCGCTTGCCCCGGATCAGCGAAGACACGGTTGATTCCCCCACCGAAGATGCGGCGTTGGAAGAAGCCAGCCCAGCGCCTGCGCAAAAGGAGCGCCTGCAACAGCAGATACAAAAAGACCCGATCGGCGTTCTTGCCCATGCGGCAGGCTATGAGGATGGCGAAAGCTGGTGGCGCGATGTGATCGAGGAAAACCCCGACCCCGGCCCCATCTTTGCCGCCGTGTCAGACGCCATGACCGCCCTGCGCGAAGAAGAGGGCACGCTGAGCCAGATGGAAGCCGCACGCGAGGCCCATATGCGGCTTGAAATCGCCAAGTCGGCGAAAGCGGCGGATGGACCCATCGCCGTGGTCTGCGGGGCCTACCATGTGCCGGCGCTGAAAGCGAAACATGCTGCCAAGGACGACCGCGCGCTTTTGAAGGGCGCGCCAAAGGCCAAGATCACGGCGACCTGGGCGCCATGGACCTCACCCCGGCTGGCATACAGCAGCGGCTATGGGGCAGGCGTTGCCGCGCCGGGATGGTGCAAGCATCTTTGGGATCATCCCGGCAGCCAGCAGACGGCGATTTGGATTGCAAGAATAGCCCGCACATTGCGCGCGGAGGGGCATGTGATCTCAACCGCCTCATTGATCGAGACAGAACGCCTTGCCACCGCGCTGGCGGCAGTGCGCGGACGGCCGCGCCCCGGCTTCGAAGAATTGCGCGATGCCACGGTGTCATGCATGTGCCATGGCGACCCGGTCCTTTGGACACTGGTGGCAGAGCGGCTGATCCTTGGCAACGATGTCGGTGCGATCCCTGAGAATGTGCCCGCCGCACCGCTGCTGGAAGACCTGCAACGCCAGCAAAAGAAGGCCCGCCTGAAACCACAAGCGCTGGAACGCGAACTGTCGCTGGATCTGCGCAGCGACAGCGGGTTGTTCCGATCCACCCTGCTGCACCGGCTGAGCGCCCTCTCCGTCAACTGGGGCAAGCTGGCGAATGCAGGTCGCAGCCGGGGCACCTTTCGGGAAAAATGGATCCTCAGGTGGGAGCCGGAATATGCCGTCGCGTTGGTTGAAAACCTCGTTTACGGCGCAACAATCGAGCAGGCAGCGTCAGGTCGCCTGACCGCCCGTCTGGGCGACGCCAATACCCTTGGCGCTCTTGCAGACCTCGTCTTTGACGCGCTGACAGCGCAATTGCCCCTCGCCGCCGCAGCAGGGATCAAGCGCCTTGACGAACGGGCCGCCAAGACAAGCGATTGCCGGGAAATGCTGACGGCGCTGCGGCCCTTGGCAGAGGTGATCCGCTATGGCAAGGCCCGCACCTTTGATGCCGAACAGCTGTCGGACCTCTTTGAACGGCTCACCGCGCAAACCGCAATCCAGCTGCATTACGCCGCCCGCAACCTTGATGCAGAGATGGCCCGCGATTTCGCCAGCGTCATGCAATCCGCCGACAGTGCGATCCGGCTGGCAGAGATACCCGACGACCTGACACAAATGTGGGATGCAGCACTTCACAAGGTGACAGAGGATGAAAAATCGACCCGCCTTGTGATGGGTGCCGCGGCCCAGCTTCTTTACAGCGCCGAAAAGATGACGGCAGAGCAGGCAACGGTCCTGCTGGGCCGGATGCTGTCACCGGGCACCACCATCGCTGATGCGGCCGCCTTTTTCGAAGGGTTCTTTGACGGTGTTGGGCAGCGTTTGCTTTATGATGCGCCGCTTCGCACCTGCGTGGATGCATGGATCATTTCACTTGACGATGAGATGTTCACAGAACACCTGCCTCTGTTCCGCAGGGTGCTGTCAGCCCTCGACAGGTCAGAGCGGCAGCGCCTTTTGGATGCTTTGTTCGGTCGGCAGAAAGGTGGCGTCACACGGGTGTTGTCCGAACATGCAGAAGACCTCTGGCCCGCACATTTCGACATGCTGAAGACGCTTTTGACCAAGGGGGCGCGCAATGGCTGAAAGTGAACAGGACAGACGGGAACGTCGCTGGCGTCTGGCCCTTGGCGGCGAGGACGAGCAGCTGTCCGATGGGGACCAGCGGCTATCTGCGGCGCTGACCATGCTGTACGGTGAAGGCCGGGACGGGGATAACGACAAAAAGAACATGCATGTCGGTCAGGGGTATTCCAGACCCAAGGTTTCTAAATGGATGGGCGACATTCGCGCGTTCTTTCCTGCGCCGGTCGTGCAGGTCGTTCAGAAGGACGCCTTTGAACGGCTTGGTCTGAAAGAGATGCTGATGGAACCAGAGTTCCTGCAAGCGGTAGAGGCCAATGTTGATCTTGTGGCGACCCTTATTTCCCTACGCAATGTGATGCCTGACAAGATCAAGGACAGCGCCCGCGATGTCATCGCCAATGTGGTGGCCGAACTGGTGGCGCGTCTGGATCAGAAAACGTCCGAGGCGCTGCGCGGTGCCGTTGACCGCAGCAAGCGGACCAACCGGCCCCGCTTTGCCGATATTGACTGGCCACGCACCATTCAGAAAAACCTGCACACCTATCAACCTGACCAGAGAACCGTCATCCCAGAGCGCCTTGTCGGCTTCATGCGCAAACAGCGGCGGATCGTTGATCTGGATGAGGTGATCCTTTGCGTTGATCAGTCCGGATCGATGGGCACCTCCGTGGTCTATGCCTCCATCTTCTCGGCGGTCATGGCATCACTGCCTGTCGTGAAAACCAAACTGATCTGCTACGACACAGAGGTGGTCGACTGGACCGATGATCTTGCCGACCCGGTTGACGTGCTTTTCGGCGTGCAACTGGGCGGCGGCAACGACACCAACAAGGCGTTGCAGTATTGCGAAGACCGGATCGCGCAGCCGACCAAGGCCCATCTGGTGCTGATCAGCGACCTTTATGAAGGCCCCGGCGCGCCGGAAATGGTCAGCCGCCTTGCCAAGCTCAAGGACATGGGTGTCAACGTGGTTGTCCTGCTTGCCTTGTCTGACGAAGGTCGCCCCAGCTATGACGCTGCCGTCGCGGAAAAGATCGCAGCCAATGGGACACCCGTTTTTGCCTGCACCCCGGACCAGTTTCCCGACCTGATGGCCGCCGCCCTGCGCCGTGATGATATCCACAGTTGGGCCGCCAGATCAGATATCAAGCTTGCTTCGGGCAACTAGCAGACGTCAGCGTTATTGACGGTGTTGTGCTTTCGCATGTTTTGGCGTGTGTGCAAGGCGTCCATCCCGCAGACGATCCTGACCGAACCCTTTGCCCTATTCCCCCGGAAAGAAGCACGCGACACGGTGGTCGGGTGCCTGAGCGTCCAGTGGTGGCGGACTCGCTTTGCAGGACGGCTGCACCTTGGGGCAGCGTGACGCGAACATGCAGCCCGGCGGCGGGTTCAGGGGGTCGGGCGCCTCGCCTGTCATCTTGACGCCGCTACGCTTTGCACGCTCCACCGATGGGACAGCGGCAAGAAGGGCCTGTGTGTAAGGGTGTTGGGGATTGCTGAAAAGGGCGATGCGATCCGCCTCTTCCACGATCCGGCCCATATACATGACCGCGACACGGTCCGACATATGCTGCACGACACCAAGATCATGCGAAATGAAAAGATAGGTCAGGCCCAGATCGGTTTGCAGTCGCCGGAGCAGATTGAGGATTTGCGCCTGTACCGCCACATCCAGCGCGCTGACAGCCTCATCACAGACGATCAGATCGGGAGAGGTTGCAAGGGCACGCGCAATGCCGATCCGCTGGCGCTGCCCGCCAGAGAACTGATGCGGGAACAGCGCGCGTTGCTCGGGCCGCAGCCCCACCTGCGCAAAAAGTTCTGCCACGCGGGCATCGCGGTCAGGTTTGTCAGGTGTTCCGAGCGCGTCCATCGGCTCTCTGACGATGGCACCGGCGCGCAGACGCGGGTTGAGCGAGGAATAGGGATCCTGAAAAATCACCTGCACACGGGCGCGGGCCTGTCGCAGCGCCTCACCCTCCAGCTTCAGCAGATCAGTGTCGCCCAGCATGACCGAACCACCCGCCGCCGGCACCAGACGCGCCGCAGCCAATGCGGCGGTGGTCTTGCCAGAGCCGCTTTCCCCGACCAGCGCAAGCGTCTGGCCTCTGGGCACCGACAGCGACACATCATCAACCGCATGCAGGTATGACGACTTGCCCCAGGCCCGTTTGACCCTGAACCTGACGCTGAGGTTCTTGATCTCCAGAAGGCTCATCCATCCGCCTCCAGCCAGCAGGCGGCAAACTGCCCGGCGGGGCAGGCAAACGCCTTGGGGCGTGCGCTCAGGCAACGGTCATGCGCATGCGCGCAGCGGGATGCGAACAGGCAACTGTCGGTGCCAAAGGAAGACAGCGGCGGCACAATGCCAGGAATTTCCGTCAGGTCATGGCGCGCGGCGGTGGGGTCTGCTTTCAGATGCGGCACGCAGGAAATCAGGCCCTGGGTATAGGGATGACGCGGGTCTTTGAGGATGGCATCAACCGGCCCGACCTCTGCGGCGCGACCGGCGTACATCACAACCACATCATCGGCCATTTCCGCCACGGCCCCCATGTCGTGGGTGATCAGGATCAGCGCGGTGCCTGTATCGCGGGCCAGATCGCGCAGCAGCTCAAAGATCTGCGCCTGCACCGTCACGTCCAGCGCGGTTGTCGGTTCATCCGCGATGATCAGTTTGGGGGCGCAGGACAGGGCCATGGCGATCATCACGCGCTGGCGTTGGCCGCCCGACATCTCATGCGGGTAGGCAGAGACACGCGACTTCGCATTGGGAATACGCACGCTGTCCAGCAGATCAATCGCGCGCGTCCATGCGTCGCGCTGCGACATGCCTTTATGGCGGCGCAGCACCTCGGCGATCTGTTCACCCACCGTATAGACGGGGTTGAGCGAGGTCATCGGCTCTTGAAATATCATCGAGATATCATTGCCCCGGATTTCGCGCAGGCGGGTGTCGGGCAGGGTCGTCAATTCTTCACCGTCGAACCGGATCGTACCATGGGCAACCCGGCCCACATCAGGCAGCAGCCCCATGATCGCAAGCGCAGTCATGGATTTGCCGCAGCCGGATTCGCCAACGAAAGACAGCGTTTTACCGGCCTCCAGCGTCAGCGACAGATCGTCAATGACCGGGGCGGGACCAGAGCGCAGCGCCAGTTCGATGCGCAGGTTTTCGACGGTCAGAAGGCTCATCTTGCGCGCAACTTCGGGTTCAATGCGTCATTCAGCCCATCGCCCACAAGGCTGATCGCAAGGACGGTGACAAAGATCGCAAGGCCGGGGACAGTGACGGTATAGCTGGCATCAAGGATATAGGGACGGTTGGACCCGATGATCTGCCCCCATGACGCGACATTGGGATCAGTCAGCCCCAGAAAGCTGAGGCCCGCCTCAAACAGGATCGCAGAGCCCACCATCAAAGCCGCCTGCACGATAATGGGCGGTGCGGCATTGGGCAGTATCACCGAGAAGATCAGACGCCCGTTGCGCACCCCGCCAGAGCGGGCGGCGGTGACATATTCCAGCTCGCGGATGCGCAGGAATTCCGACCGTGTCACACGGGCGACCGCAGGCCAGGACACAAGGCCGATGGCCAGCGTGATCATTGGCAACGACGCCCCGAAAAGCGCGACAATGACCATCGAAAACAGAAGCGTGGGCAGCACCTGAAAGAACTCCGTCAGGCGCATCAGCGCCTCTTCGATGAACCCGCGAAAGAACCCCGCCAAGGCACCGACGGTAATGCCGATGGTGACGGTGACAAAGGCGGCGGCAAGGCCCACGGTGATCGACACGCGCGCGCCATGGATCATCAGGGCCATGATGTCGCGGCCCAGATAATCGGTGCCGAAGAGATACCCCTGTTCGCCCGGTGGCGAAAACGGGGTCCAGACCATCATGAACGGGTCTTCGGGGTATAGAATTGGCCCAAACAGCGCGATGGCAAGGATGATCGTCAGCACGATCAGCCCCACGACGGCGGCATGGTTGCGCCGGAACATCGACCATGCCTCTGCCGCTGGCGAGCGTGGCTTTTCGATGGGTTGCTCTGCATCCGGTTTGCGCGGATCGAAGGTATCGGTCATGCCCGCCCCCGCAACCGTGGATCAATCGCGCGCAGCACCGCGTCAGTGATCAGGTTGCCGATGATGACAACAAGTGCCGAGAAAAACAGGATGCCCAGGATCGTCGGCGTGTCCCGCGCCAGGATCGAGGTCAGCGCCAATTGCCCCAGACCGGGCCAAGAGTAGACCGTCTCGACCAGCACCGCGCCGGAAATGACGGCCGAGAATTGCAGACCCGCCAGCGTGACGACCGGCGGCAGCGCGTTTTTCAGCGCGTGTTTCAGCGTCACCTCACGCGGTGTCAGCCCCTTGGCCCGCGCCGTGCGCACGTAGTCTGATCCCAGAACCTCCAGCATAGAGGCACGGCACAGGCGCGAATAGAGCGCAAAGAAGATCGTGGCCAACGTAAACATCGGCAGGACAAGGTGATGGGCCACATCAAGCGCCTTGATGAACCAGCCGCCTTCGACGGTGACATCAACCATGCCCGCAACAGGGAAGATCGGGATTTTCAGCGAGAAGGCGATCAAAAGAAGGATGCCGGTCCAGAACACCGGCGCAGCGTAGCCGAACAGTGCAAAC
>JAHDGO010000043.1 GCA_020627605.1 Yoonia sp. | reverse complement strand
GGTAAATTATTGGCAGTTTGTGAAAACGCAAAAGTGCTGTGTATCCGGCCACTGAACAGCAATGTCAAAGGTGATATTTTAAAATCAAGTCAATGGCATACCCGGATGACCGGTGACGCCATGGGGTACTGGCGACCTTGGGATAACACGATCATCCGCCGCCACTGGCACGCAAATGCGGCTTCCTTTCATGCCCAGATCACGACATGGTTTCCCCGCCAAGATGACAGATGGAGCACGCCGCCATGACCACCCACACCCCGAACCTGACCCATTGGGCCGAGCGGGTCGATCTGGCTGCCGCGTTTCGCTGGACCGCACGGTTGAACCTGCATGAGGCTGTGGCCAATCACTTCAGCCTTGCCATCAACGATGATGGCACGCGCTTTCTGATGAACCCGAACCAGATGCATTTTTCACGGATCAGGGCGAGCGATCTGATTGTCGTCGATGCGAACGACCCCAAGACATTGGCGGGCCCAAACGCCCCTGACCCCACCGCATGGGGGTTGCACGGTGGCATCCACCGTCATGTGCCCCATGCCCGCTGCGCGATGCACGTCCATTCGATCTTTGCCACTGTGCTGGCATCCCTGAAAGACAGCCGCCTGCCGCCCATTGACCAGAACTGCGCGACCTTCTTTGACCGCTATGTCATTGACGACGGTTATGGCGGTCTGGCGTTTGAGGAAGAGGGCGCGCGCTGTGCGGCACTCTTTGATGATCCCAAAAAGAAGGTGATGATCATGGGCAACCACGGTGTGCTGGTGATTGGCCAGACCGTCGCCGAGACCTTCAACCGCATGTATTTTTTCGAACGTGCCGCCGAGACCTATATCCGGGCGCTTCAAACGGGCATGCCGCTGCGCGTGCTGCCTGACGACATCGCCGAAAAGACCGCGCAAGAGCTGGAAGCCTACCCCGATCAGGACATCCGGCATCTGGCCGAACTGCGCGCGCTGCTGGACAGCGAAGGGTCAGATTACGCCAGCTAGGCGCGCCAGCACACGCCCCTCGCGCGGCCTGATCCCCGGACGTGCCAGAGACACCGCAGATCCCCCGGCAAGCTCGGGAAAGATCGCGGTGATTTCGCGGTGTTGCGCGGCATCCAGTCCCAGCATGGTCTGATCGCCGGCGAACAGGCTTTCCGACCAGACGCCATGGGCCTGCAGCAGGTGATGATCATCCAGCATCAGATGCGCATATGTGACCATGCCCACAGGGCATCGCACCACACTGTCGCCATTGACGAACGCCTTGGCAGGGACCAGCACCTCTTCCTCGCCAAAGCACAGCTGCGCTGCCGCCCCTGTGACCAGCATGCGGTGTTGTGGTGACACCACCAGATCAGCAGAGGCACCAAAAACCCCCTTGCGAAAGACGATGGGGGCCAGCCGCCCGACGCCGGGCACCAGACGTTGCCCGGCCCAGCGGACGGGCAAAGGCCCCTTGTCACGGGTCACCACCAGATCACCGGCGCGGATCGTTTCAACCGCACGCGGGCCGTCGGACGTGATAATCGGGGTGCCCGCTGTAAAACAGGCAAACTGCGCATAGGGGTAGGCATTGCTGTTGCCGATGTTGCCTTCGCTGGTGAAGACATAGGTTTGCCCCGGCACCATCGGCGTGTTGGTGATGAAGGCCGTTGTGGTGTTGCTGCCGGTGTTGTTCGTGCCCAGCGTGATTGAATAGCCTTCAAATCCATCATCCGTCGTCAGGACATAGTTGATGACAACGCGCGACCCGGCTGGATAGGTCACACCATCAATGGTGATCGCATTTGTCAGGACCTGTCCTGGGTCGCCAATCTCGTTGAAAGCGGTGTCATCATCGTTGACACCAATCTGCTGTGGCGATGCGCCGGTGCTCAGCTGAAGGTTGAATGGAGGCGACCCGGCAGCCCGCGCGCTGGATTCGTTCGGGACAGCATCCAAGGGGCCGGGGGTGTTGAAGTCACCCGGCGCATAAACCCATTGTAGAACAAAATCTGGTAATCCTGGCGCTCAACAAATGATCAGAAGCCCTCTTGCGATACAATCCCAGCGTGCGGATGGTCAACCTGCGCAGCTTATTGTTGCGACGACTGCGCCAATATCACCTCACCAAGCACATCCTTGCCAAAGGCGGTGATCTGCGGCTGCGGCGCGGTATCACTGACATCAATCAGCCGCAGTTGCACCAGTGTCGCAAGGGCGGTGTCGTCGGCCACGCCGCGCCCCAGCCCAAAGCGGCAAAGTGCTGCCCGCTCTTCTGCCGTCAGTTCTGCGGCAATACGTCTTGGAATTCTGGCCATGCCACCTCTCTACTTGTCGCATGGAAGGTGCCAGATCAGGCTGCTGAAATTTAAGGGGAAAAGCCGGCCGGTTTTCCCGGAAACCGGACGCGGCTAAACGCAGCGGAACGTCACCAGACGCGCCATATCGTTGCGATGCGCGGCATCGGCCCGGTCGTCATAGATGCGCACATCGCGCATTTGCAGATCGCTGATCGCACCGCCAAACCCGGAAAAGGCCGCAGCGAACCCCGCGCTGTCAAAATGGGCGACGTTCACAGAGATGACAAAGACAGCCCCCCGCTCGGCCAGCGGGATCAGGTTCTGCAGCGCATCCGGCCCCACGTGGCCAAGGGTAAATGTGCCCGCACTGACGATCCCCTGATATGGCGCGCCGGGCAGGTCGATGGTTTGGGTAATGTCCCGCGCGTCAAGGTCGCGGTAGCAGCCTTTGGCTGCGGCAATCGCCAGCATCTCTTCTGACAGGTCGATGCCGTCAACCGGGCCGACGTTCAGGTGCTGCAATGCGCCACCAACCAGCCCGGTGCCAGCACCCACGTCCAGAACAGGCCCCGCACCGCCAGCGGCCACATAGGCCTTGGCCACCTCAAACGGCAGTTGGTATCCCTGCGCCTCGCCAAAACCGGTGTCGTAGCTTTGCGCCCAGGCACGGTAGAGGTCTTTCACCGCATCGGGGGAAGACAGGTTATAGGCATCATCAACGTCAGGCAGGCGTCCCATGCCACGACGCTATCACAGACTTGCGTATTGTGAAGCGGTCAGGCACGACAGCGTCATGACGCATACTTTGCTTTCATTCGGTCATGGCTATAGCGCCCGCGCCCTGTCGCGGCTGCTGTTGCCGCGCGACTGGCGGATCATCGGCACCACACGGTCAGAGGACAAGGCCACGCGCCTGATGAACGAAGGGGTAGAGCCGCGCATCTGGCCCGGCGCGGACATGATCCCTGCGCTGAATGCGGCGACCCATCTGTTGATATCTGCGGCACCTGATGACGCTGGCGACCCGGTGCTGGCCGAACTGCAGGGTGAAATCGCACAGCGCGCCGATCAGTTCGCATGGGTCGGTTATCTGTCGACAACGGGCGTCTACGGCGACCACCAGGGCGGTTGGGTCGACGAGACGGCACCGCTGACACCTGCCACCAAGCGCGGCATCGCCCGTGTCGAAGCAGAGCGTGCTTGGGCCGCGATCCCCGGTCTGCCGCTGCACATCTTCCGTCTGGCTGGCATCTATGGCCCCGGTCGCGGCCCGTTCTCCAAAGTCCGCGCGGGTACAGCCCGGCGTATCATCAAACCCGGTCAGGTCTTCAGCCGGACCCATGTCGCCGATATCGCGCGGGTGCTGGCAGCCTCGATTGCAAAGCCCAACCCCGGTGCGGCCTACAACGTCTGCGACGATGATCCGGCCCCGCCACAGGACGTGATCGCCTATGCCGCTGAATTGCTGGGTGTCCCGGTGCCGGAGGCCGTCGATTTCGACGCGGCAGAAATGTCGCCCATGGCGCGCAGTTTCTACGCGGAAAGCAAGAAGGTGCGGAACGACCGGATCAAGGATGAACTGGGGGTCGAACTGATTTATCCCGACTACAAATCCGGCCTTAAGGCGTTGCTGGCGCAGGAGATCGGCGCCTGACATCCCAGGCAATGGCCGCATAGATCAGCAGGATCACCACGCCCACGGCCAGATTGCTGCCGTAGAACACCGCGCGGTCCGGCAACTCCAGACTGTTGAGAAACCGGTAGGGCAAGCCGCTGGTCACGCTGCCCGCGGGAAAGGTGTTGAGCGGCTGCAGCACCAGTTCCGCCCATAGCACATAGGCACCGATCACCCCCAAGAGCCAGACGAGCGCGGCCCCCAGCCTGCGATAGGCGCGATGGATAAAAATGCTGTCGATGACCTGCAACGCAGGACCCAGCCCGTGCAGGTAAAGCTCCAGATGCCAAGCGCCCAGCTCACCATCGCTGGTGACAGAGGTCGGGTCAGCAAAATAGAGCCGCCAATAAAGGAACACGACCATCGTGTTGATGACGGCCGTCATGCAGACAAAGCCGTCCCAGCGCCGCTCTGAGCGTTCTTCCTCGATCGCCATCATGCGGCTGAAGGCCCAGAATGAACAAAACAGCGCCCAGACCGTCAGATAGCGGAACGGGCCGGCGAAATGATCCCAGCCACCGAAAATCAGCATGCGGACGCAATAACCGGCCGCCAAAAGGAAGGCGGTCCAGCGAAAGATCAGACGGGGGGATATGGTCATGTTTTGCGCATCCTCGCCGGTCAGGATGCACATGGGCGGCAATCGCGGTCCAGCCTTACCTGACGTCCGCTGTTTCCCTTGCCCAACTGTTGCAAACAACCCATATCAAAGGCGCATAACCAAAGGCCCGCCAGATGACCCTTCGCCAGAAAACCGCCGATCTGCTTGCCCAGCGCTGGGTGCAGAATTTCATTGTCGGCGTGATCATCTTCAATGCGATCATTCTGGGGATGGAAACATCAGACAGCATCATGGCGCAGGCTGGTGGGCTGATCACCATGCTGGATCAGCTGTGTCTGGCGATCTTTGTGATAGAGCTTGCGGCAAAGCTCTTTGCCCAGCGCGGCGCGTTCTTCCGCAACGGCTGGAATATCTTTGATTTCGTGATCGTCGGCATCTCTCTGGTGCCCGGAAACGGTGGTTTGTCAGTCCTGAGGGCCTTGCGCATCCTGCGGGTTCTGCGGGTGATCTCTGTCGTGCCGTCACTGCGTCGGGTGGTCGAGGGGTTCGTGACAGCCCTGCCCGGCATGGGGTCGGTGTTCTTGCTGATGGGGATTGTGTTCTACATCGCCGCCGTCATGGCGACCAAGCTGTTCGGCGACGCCTTTCCTGAATGGTTCGGCACCTTGGGGCGGTCGGGTTATTCGCTGTTCCAGATCATGACACTGGAAAGCTGGTCGATGGGCATCGTGCGTCCGGTCATGGAAATCTACCCCTACGCCTGGGCATTCTTTGTACCCTTCATCATGGTGACCACATTTGCCGTGGTGAACCTGCTGGTCGGCCTGATCGTGAACTCGATGCAGGACGCCCACGCAGAAGAAGGGAACGCCGCCACCGACGCCTACCGCGACGAGGTGATGGCCAAGCTGGACGCGATTGAAAAGCGACTGGATGGGAAGGGATGAGCAGGGCGCAACTGACTGATCAGTCTTCGCCAAAAAGCCCCGTGTCAAACCCGTCAATCGTTTCGACATTCTTCTTGCGCCAATAGTCTTCAACGCCGTCTGGTCCCAATTGCGCGTAATATGGCACCAGCTCCAGTTCGGCCCGGTCTTTTTCAAAAGACATGAAAGGCACACCTGTCCCGCAGGACGTCTGCACGGCGTCAATGGACACGTCGAAGATCTGACGACTGCCCGCAAGCTTTGGAAAGTCTGCGTTCGCCTCTTCCCATCCGGCATCATGCGGATGCATGACCGTGGCTGTCCCATAGACGCGCAGGATCAGGGCATCACCCTCAAAAGCGCAGAACATCAGCGTGATCCGGTTTTGCCGTCTGATATGCCCGGCAGTTTCATTGCCGCTCCCGGAAAGATTGAGCCAACGGATATGGCCGTTGTCCAGGACGCGCAGGGTATCAGCTCCCTTGGGGGACAGGTTGACGCGTCCTGTTTCTGCTGCGGTCGCAACGAAGAAGACTTTCTGCCGTTCGATAAATTGACGCAAACGTCCGTTCAGCTTCACCCCAAGGGCCATGACCAATCCCCCCATGCATCAGCCAGAACATTAAGGGAACATATGGATTCTGGCAATGGTCTTGGGAATGCGAACCCGCGGGTCAGCCTGTCAGGCCCGCTTTTCCAGCGTCGCCACACCCAGTACGTCCAGCACCTTCGCCGCGATATGTTCGGCGTTCATTGCGGCGACGTCATACATCGCCTTCGGGCTGGCCTGATTGATAAAGATATCCGGCAGCACCATCGACCGGAACTTCAGCCCGTGATCGAACACGCCTTCATCCGCCAAAAGCTGCGCCACATGAGAGCCAAAACCACCCACCGCCCCCTCTTCCACCGTGATCAGGGCGTCGTGGCTGTGCGCCAGTTGCAGGATCAGGTCGCGGTCCAGCGGCTTGGCAAAGCGCGCGTCTGCCACGGTCGGCGTGATGCCTTTGGCCTCCAGCGCCTCGCAGGCTTTGGTCACCTCTTGCAGGCGGGTGCCGAAGGACAGGATCGCGACCTCTTTGCCCTCGCGGATCATGCGGCCTTTGCCGATCTCCAGCACCTCGGGGTTTTCGGGCATCTCGACACCGACGCCTTCGCCACGCGGAAACCGGAATGCGATGGGGCCATCGTCATGGGCGGCGGCTGTGGCAACCATGCGGACCAGTTCCGCCTCATCGGCGGCAGCCATCACAACAAACCCCGGCAGGTTGGCGAGATAGGCCACGTCAAAAGACCCCGCATGGGTGGCCCCATCGGCCCCCACCAGCCCGGCCCGGTCAATAGCAAAGCGCACCGGCAGACCCTGGATGGCCACGTCATGGACCACCTGATCATAGCCACGCTGCAGGAAGGTCGAATAGAGCGCGCAGAACGGACGCATCCCGCCCGCTGCCAGACCGGCGCTGAAGGTGACGGCATGCTGTTCGGCAATACCCACATCAAAACAGCGGCTCGCATAACGCGCCATAAACGTCGACAGGCCCGTGCCATCCGGCATGGCGGCTGTCACAGCACAGATGCGCGGGTCATCGGCGGCATGTTTCAGCAGGCTTTCAGCAAAGACTGATGTATAGCTGGGGGCGTTGCTGGGGGCTTTCTTCTGTTCACCAGTGACAACGTCAAACTTGGCCGTGGCATGGCCCTTGTCGCGCGCGGCCTCTGCCGGGGCAAAGCCCTTGCCCTTCTTGGTGATCGCATGGATCAGGATCGGACCATCGGCGCGGTCCTTGACGGTGCGCAGAACAGACAGCAACTGCTCCATGTCATGGCCGTCAATCGGACCGAGGTAGGAAAAGCCCAACTCTTCAAACAGCGTCCCGCCAACGGTCATATGCTTGAGCATATCCTTGGCGCGCTTGGCCCCTTCGCGAAACGGTTCTGGCAACAGTGAGACAGCCCCCTTGGCGGCGGCCTTGAATTCCTGAAACGGCTCTCCTGCGTAAAGGCGCGACAGATAGGATGACATGGCACCGGTTGGCGGGGCGATGGACATCTCGTTATCGTTCAGGATCACGATCAGACGCTTGCCCAGATGGCCGGCGTTGTTCATCGCCTCATAGGCCATGCCGGCAGACATCGACCCGTCGCCGATGATCGCAATCGCATCACCACCTTCGCCACCCAGATCGCGGGCCACGGCAAAGCCAAGTGCTGCAGAGATCGAGGTGCTGGAATGCGCGGCCCCAAACGGATCATAGGGGCTTTCGCTGCGTTTGGTGAAACCCGACAACCCGCCCTCAGCACGCAGGGTGCGGATGCGGTCACGCCGCCCGGTCAGGATCTTATGCGGATAGCACTGGTGGCTGACATCCCAGATGATCTTGTCCTTGGGCGCATCAAAGACGGCATGCAAGGCAACGGTCATTTCCACGACACCAAGGCCAGCACCCAGATGCCCGCCGGTGACAGAAACGGCAGAGATTGTCTCGGCGCGCAGTTCATCCGCCAGCGTGCGCAGCTCCTGATCCGTCAGCCCCTTCATATCCGCAGGCGTTTTGACACGATCCAGGATCGGGGTGTGCGGCAGATCAGACATGGCGCGCCTTCTTTAGTGGGCGCGCTCGATCACATAGCGCGCGGCTTCTTTCAACGTCTCAGCGTCGTCGCCGTAAGGAGATAGCGCATCACAGGCCTCTTCCACCAGATCATTTGCGCGGCTTTTTGCCCCATCGGCACCCATCAGTGATACAAATGTGGCCTTGCCCGCCGCGGCATCCTTGCCAACGGCCTTGCCGACCACGGTCGCATCACCGCTGTGATCCAGCAGATCATCAGCAATCTGAAAGGCCAGCCCAAGGCGTGTCCCATAGATGGACAGCGGCTCACGCTCCGCCTCGGCCAGTCTTGGGCCGACAAGGGCGGACCATTCGATCAGCGCGCCGGTCTTGCTGGCCTGCAGCGCCTCGATATCTTCCAGATCAAGCGGCAGGGCCGCTTTTTCGGCGGCAATGTCGGCGGCCTGACCGCCCACCATGCCACGGGCACCGGCGGCATGAGACAGGGACATGGTCAGGTTCAGCTTGGCGCGCGGCTGACACTCGGCCTGCATGAGCAGTTCAAAGGCCAGGGCCTGCAAACCGTCACCGGCCAGCACGGCGGTCGCCTCGTCCCACTTTTTGTGCACGGTCGGCTGACCCCGGCGCAGATCGTCATCATCCATGCAAGGCAGATCATCATGAACCAGCGAATAGGCGTGAATACATTCAATGGCGGCGGCGGCACCTGCGGCGGCGACGGGGTTGATGCCATGCAGGCGGGCGGTTTCCAGCGCCAGAAAGGCACGCATCGCCTTACCGCCAGACACCGCATGCAGCATCGCCTCTGGCACATCGCCCGACATGCCGGTCAGTGCAAACCCGATCCGGGCCTGTGCCACCTTGGCAGCCTGTGCAAGGGCCGGTTCAAGCGGCTGGCGTTCAAGGGCGGAAATCCGGATGGTATGTGATTGATCAGTCATCGAGTGGGGCCGTCCCTGCAGCTGTTCCGTTTTCGCCAAGAGTGATCTTGGCCACTTTCTCTTCTGCCTCTTTCAACTTGGCTTCGCAGCGGGCCTTCAACGCGGCACCACGTTCGTACAGGGCGATACTGTCATCCAGCGCGACATCGCCACGCTCCAACTGGCCGACGACGGCCTCCAATTCCTTGATGGCTTCTTCAAAGCTCATCTTGCTGACGTCACTCATCGCCCGCGCTCCTCTAAAACGGCGACATGGGCAGCGGCAGATGCGCCCAAGGCCTCTAAATCATATCCACCTTCCAGCGCTGATACGATCTTGCCGTCACAATGACGGTGCGCAAGATCACACAAACGCCCGGTTACCCACCCGAAATCTTCGGTCACCAAATTCATACCAGCTAACGGATCAGAGATATGTGCATCGAATCCGGCGGAAATAAGCAGAAGTTGCGGCGCGAAGGCATCAACGCGCGGAAACACAACTTTTTCCATCACATCGCGAAACGCGGCAGAGCCGGTGCCACCGGGCAATGGCACGTTCAGCACATTGCCCACTCCGGTCTCATGCGCGGCCCCTGTGCCGGGGTAAAGCGGCGACTGATGGGTCGAACAAAACAGGATGCGGGCGTCGTCCTCCACCAGATCCTGCGTGCCATTGCCGTGATGGACGTCGAAGTCCACAATCGCGACGCGGTCCAGCCCGTGATGATCCAGCGCGTGTTTGGCCGCAATCGCCACATTGCCGAAAAAGCAGAACCCCATTGCCGTCTCGCGCTCTGCATGGTGGCCGGGTGGGCGCATCGCGACAAAGGCATTGGCGGCCTCCCCCCCGATGACCAGATCAACCGCCCGCACCGCACCGCCTGCGGCGCGAAAGGCGGCCTCCAGCGTGCCGACAGACATATGGGTATCAGCATCCAGCGACCGCCAGCCCTGATCCGGAGCGGCAGACCGGATGGCATCGACATGGGCCTTGGGGTGGGCGCGCAGAATGTCATCCTCCGCCGCAAGCGGGGCGGTGATCTGTTTCAGATCAAGGGATTTCAGCGCGCCGAGCACGGCATCAAGGCGGGCCACCTGTTCAGGATGGCCTGGTGGCGTCACATGGGCATAGCCCGCGTCATGGGTAATGAGAGCTGTTGTCATGGGCGATAAAGAACCCGGTTCGGGGCGGGAGCACAAC
>JAHDGO010000042.1:5898-10148 GCA_020627605.1 Yoonia sp. | reverse complement strand
ATTTCCATGCCGCAATCGCGTGCGCGTGCCGCGATTTGTTCGGCCCCGTTGGAATGCCCGTCCAGTCCCGGCTTGCCCACCAGAAACTTCAGACGACGGCCAAGGGCGGTGCTGACCAGATCAACCTCTGCGCGCAACGCGTCCAGTCCTTCGGTGCGGTTTGATGGGTTGCTGCTGACCCCTGTTGGCGCGCGGTACTGACCAAACACACTGCGGATCACGTTGGCCCATTCGCCTGTTGTCACACCGGCACGGGCGCAGGCGATGGAGGGTGGCATGATATTGCTGCCGTCTTGCGCAGCGGTTCGCAGGTCATCCAGCGCCTGTTTCACCGCATGCGAATCGCGGTCGGATTTCCACGCGTTGAGGCGGCGCAATTGGTCTGCTTCGGCCTCGGGATCGGCAACCATGATGGCATCGTCCCCGGCCGTCAGTGGCGAAGGCTCACCAGCCTGCCATTTGTTGACGCCGACAACTGTTGTGTCGCCATTTTCAATTCCGGCAATTCGGGCGGCATTACTTTCGACAAGACGCGATTTCATATAGGCAATTGCACCAACAGCGCCGCCCATCCCGTCGATCTGTTTCAATTCAGCGCGCGCGCCGTCTTTCAGCGCGTTGACCTTGCGGTCGATGGCGGGGTTGCCGTCAAACAGGTCATCGAATTCCAAAAGGTCTGTTTCATAGGCCAATATCTGCTGCATGCGCAGTGACCATTGCTGATCCCACGGGCGGGGCAGACCCAGCGCCTCGTTCCACGCTGGCAATTGCACGGCGCGGGCACGTGCCTTTTTCGACAAAGTGACGGCAAGCGTTTCTAGCAGAATACGGTAGACGTTGTTTTCCGGCTGCTGCTCTGTCAGGCCCAGCGAATTGACCTGCACGCCATAGCGGAAGCGACGGTATTTCGGATCCTCGACGCCATAACGAGTTTCGCAAATCTCATCCCACAATTCGACAAAGGCGCGCATCTTGCACAGCTCTGTCACGAACCGGATCCCGGCATTCACGAAAAACGAAATGCGCCCGACCATGGCCGGAAAATGTTTTGCCGGGACTTTCCCTTTCAGATCATCCAGCACTGCGGTGGCCGTCGCCAGGGCAAAGGCCAGTTCCTCTTCCGGTGTCGCGCCGGCCTCTTGCAGATGATAGGAACAGACGTTCATCGGGTTCCATTTCGGCAAGTGTTCGCGGGTATAGGCCGCAACATCTGTGATCATCCGCAACGAAGGTTCTGGCGGGCAGATATAGGTGCCGCGTGAGAGGTATTCCTTGATGATGTCGTTTTGCACGGTGCCCTGCAGCGCGCTGATATCAGCGCCCTGTTCCTCGGCCACGGCAATATAAAGTGACAAGAGCCACGGCGCTGTCGCATTGATCGTCATCGAGGTGTTCATCTGATCCAGCGGGATCTGATCAAACAGCGCGCGCATATCGCCCAGATGGCTGACCGGCACGCCGACCTTGCCGACCTCACCCTTGGCCAGCACATGATCGCTGTCATAGCCGGTTTGCGTAGGCAGATCGAAGGCGACCGATAGCCCGGTCTGCCCTTTCGCCAGATTGCCACGGTAAAGCGCGTTGGAGGCGGCCGCCGTGGAATGCCCCGCGTAGGTGCGGAAAAGCCATGGGCGGTCTTTCTGCGGTTGCGACATCTGCGGGCCTCCTGAATCATCACGCGCAATTTAATTGCGCTTTGGTCCGTTTAGCGGACATTTTATGGCGCTGTCAATTCGCTGCATCGCGGCATGACGGGATTTACGCCGCGACACTTCCCTGTCACGGTCACCCCATGACGCAACCAGTCTCAATGCCCCTGTGGGTATTTATCCTGATCCTTCTTTTTGCCGGGGTGACATTCGCCTCGCATTTCCTGTTTCCATCGGTGCGCTGGTTCTTCCGCAAACGGGCAGAGCGTGTGATCGCCCGCGTCAACGAACGCCTGCAGCGCCCGATCGAACCGTTCAAGCTGGCCCGCCGCTATGACATGATCCAGCGGCTGATCTACGACCCGCAGGTGACAGAGGCGATTGTCGAATACGCCCGCAAGGAAGGCGTGCCAGAGAACGTGGCGTTCGAGCGGGCCCGCCGCTATGCCCGCGAGATCGTGCCGTCCTTTTCGGCCACGGCCTATTTTGGCGTCGGTATCCGCCTTGCGCGCTGGCTGTCGAAATCGCTCTACCGGATCAAGCTGGGTACGTTCGACCGCAAGCGCCTGTCAGAGATCGACCCTGACGCCACGGTCGTCTTTGTCATGAACCACCGCAGCAATATGGACTATGTGCTTGTGACCTATCTGGCCGCCAATGCAGGGGCGCTGTCTTATGCCGTGGGCGAATGGGCGCGGGTCTGGCCGCTGTCACCGATCATTCGCGCGATGGGGGCCTATTTCATCAGGCGCAAATCGCGTGGGGCCCTCTATCGCAAGGTGCTGGCCCGCTATGTGCAGATGGCGACACGGGGCGGCGTCAGCCAGGCCGTATTCCCAGAAGGCGGGCTGAGCCTGAATGGCCTGCTGGCCCCGCCGCGGATGGGTTTGCTGAATTACATCATCGAGGATTTCGATCCTGACGTGCGCGAGGTCATCTTTGTCCCCGTCGCGCTGAACTATGACCGCGTGCTTGAGGATACGATCCTGATCACCGCAGACAAAGCTGGCAATCGCCGGTTCTCGCCGCCGCTTTTGCCTATTCTTGGCCGTGTCGCCCGCCACGTCTGGCATCGCATCACGCGGCGATTCCAGAATTTCGGCACCGCATCCGTCAGCTTTGGTGAGCCGCTGGAGCTGTCAAAGCATCATGCCGCCGAGGACACCGATCTGACAGAATCCATCGCGCATGAGTTGATGGAGCGGATCGCGCAGGTCACGCCCGTTCTGGGCGTGCCATTGGTCGCGCGGCATCTGTTGCAAGAGGGCCAGATGCAAGAGGCCGCGCTGGTCGCTGCGGTTGGCGCATCTATCAAGGAACTGACGGAAGACGGACTGCCACATCCGCGCCGTGCAGCGGACGTGCTGGTGGCTGATGCGCTGGCCCATCTGAAAGGGCGTGAATTGGTCACCGACAGCGGTGCTGGTCTGGGGATCACAGCCAAGGGACAGGACATACTGCAGTTCTATGCCAATTCCATCGCCCATCATTTCAAGGCAAAGGCCGCGATGGAGGCAGAACTTTCTGCAGTTGCAGAGTAATTAAATTACAAAATTGCATCCTTGAGGGTTGCAAAGTTACTCTCTCATCCGATATCCAAAGCGCAACGCGACCGATTCTGCGGTGCGGCAATAACTGGACTGACGTGATGGAGACTGACATGGCCCTTGACCAATCCGCCACCGGGGCGACTTACAGCGCCCCGCAAAAGGACCTTTATGAGGTGGGCGAGATGCCCCCACTGGGCCATGTGCCTGCACAGATGCATGCCTGGGCGATCCGGCGCGAGCGTCACGGCGAACCCGATCAGGCCTTCCAGCTGGAGGTTGTCGATTGCCCGCAGCCCGACAGCCACGAGGTGCTTGTTCTCGTGATGGCCGCCGGGGTGAATTACAACGGTGTCTGGGCCGGTCTTGGCATTCCGATCAGCCCCTTCGACGTCCACAAGGCCGAGTATCACATCGCAGGGTCCGACGCCGCCGGGATCGTCTGGGCCGTCGGTGACAAGGTCAAGCGCTGGAAAGTGGGGGATGAGGTCGTCATTCACTGCAATCAGGATGACGGCGATGACGAACACTGCAACGGTGGCGACCCGATGTTTTCGGAAAGCCAGCGGATCTGGGGCTACGAGACACCCGACGGATCATTCGCGCAGTTCACTTGCGTGCAGTCACAGCAGCTGATGCCCCGCCCGCAGCACCTGACCTGGGAAGAAAGCGCCTGCTACACACTGACACTGGCAACCGCCTACCGCATGCTGTTCGGCCACGAGCCGCATGACCTCAAGCCCGGCCAGAATGTGCTGGTCTGGGGCGCGTCAGGTGGACTTGGGTCTTATGCGATCCAGTTGATCAACACCGCCGGTGCCAATGCGATTGGTGTCATCAGCGACGAAAGCAAGCGAGAGTTTGTCATGTCACTGGGCGCAAAAGGTGTCATCAACCGCAATGATTTCGACTGCTGGGGACAGCTGCCCACGGTGAACACGCCGGAATACAACACCTGGCTCAAAGAGGCCCGCAAGTTCGGCAAGGCGATCTGGGAGATCACCGGCAAAGGCGTGAACGTTGATATGGTGTTTGAGCATCCGGGCGAGGCGAC
>JAHDGO010000042.1:0-5883 GCA_020627605.1 Yoonia sp. | reverse complement strand
AGAAAGGCGGCATGGTCGTGATTTGTGCTGGCACCACCGGTTTCAACTGCACCTTTGACGTGCGCTATATGTGGATGCATCAAAAGCGTCTGCAGGGTAGCCACTTTGCACACCTCAAGCAGGCCAGTGCCGCCAATAATCTGATGGTCGAACAGCGTCTGGACCCCTGCATGTCAGAATGTTTTACATGGGCTGAAGTGCCTGACGCCCATATCAAGATGCGCCGCAATGAACACAAGCCCGGCAATATGTCGGTGCTGGTGCAGGCCCCGGTGACCGGGCTGCGCACCTTTGAGGATACGCTGGAAGCATCAAACAACCGCTGAAGGTATCGCGATTTCCCAAGCTGGGCGCTGTTGGCAACAACAGCGCCCCTTTTTGTTGTGAAGGATCGACCTGAATGGCTTTTCTTTAACGCACGTCTAGGTTGTTAAGACTTCATTAATCATTCCTCGCGAGGTTGCCTTATGGGACATGACTGGATCATCGGGGTTTTGGCGGATCTGCGCAATTTCGCGCGCCAGAACCAAATGCCCTTGCTGCGTGAACAACTCGAAGAGGCAGAGCTGGTGGCCGCAATCGAAATTGCTTCACTGAAAGAGCGTGTGACGCAAACCAATGTGGTTGATCCTGCGGTCATCGCCAAGGTGCGTGCCAATGGTGACAGTGGTCACAATGCCTGATCCCCATCATTGCAGCCAAATTCGCTGGCGGGTCTGACACCCGGCAGATAGTCTGCCCCCATGAACGCCCCCACCGTCACATTCTCCGAAGATCAGGCAGAGGCCTGGGACAATATCGCTGTCGCCCTGCGCCAGTCCGGTATTGATCTGGACGATGCGCTGCTGCAACCGCCGCAGTCCGAAAAGACCTCTGTCATGGCGGTGATCGGAAAGGCGGGGTCCGGCAAGACGATGCTTTTGGCCAAGCTGTATCATGCGTTGGATGAGGCAGGCGTCGACGTGATTTCCGGTGATTGGGAAGGGCGCAAGCGCAAGGACAGACGAACCTTGGCTATTCTGGCACCAACCAACAAAGCTGCCAGCGTCTTGCGCAATCGCGGTGTGCCAGCCACCACGATCCACCGCATTCTGTATACCCCGGTCTATGATCCCGAATATGAAAAGGTTGCCGAATGGTTGGCGGGGCAGGGCGACAGGCCAGAGATTGAGGGGCTGACGGATGTGGCGCTGGACCGGGCCTTTGCGTCCTATCAGGTCAATAAATCAGTGCCTGCGGCGCTTGCTGCGGCGGGTCTGCGCGGCAGTGATTTCATCACCGGCTGGAAACGGCGGGAAGAGCCGCTGGATATCGGCTTTGTCGATGAAAGCTCCATGCTGGATGAAAAGCAATTTGAGGATCTGAAAGAGATTTTTCCGACCTTGCTGCTGTTCGGCGACCCGGCACAGCTGCCCCCCGTGCAGTCCAGCGGCGGTATGGTCTTTGAAACCCTGCCAGCGCCGCGTGTCTTGTCGCTGAACCGGATACACCGGCAGGACGCTGGCAATCCAATCCTCGATCTGGCCCATGCGCTGGCCGACCCGCAGCTGGATTTCCATGCCTTTGAACGGATGATCGAAGAGGCCAGCAAGACCGACGACCGCGTAGTCATGGCGCAGCGGGTGGAGGCGGATCTGATGGCACGCTCGCCCTGTCTGGTCTGGCGCAATGCCACGCGCATCCGCCTGATCCATGCCTTTCGTGCGGCCTTCGGTGCCCCGGTGGATGAGCTTTTGGCGGGGGAGCCGTTGATCTGCGATGGCATCGAACTGCCCCTGAAACATCGCAAGCGTCGCCTTGATCTAGAAGCGAAGGGCCTGATCAAGGGCGCGCAGGTCATCTATCTGGGGCCGGGCAAGAAGCCCGGTTTTTCAAAGCTGCATGTTGTCGGGGCAGAGGACCCCCGCGTCGGTGTCGCCAGCATCGTGAAAATCGAACAGGAAGGCGATGAGGAACCGTTCATCCCCTTCGCCGCACGCATGGGGGCCACGTTCCTGCACGGCGCGGCTGTGACCATCCACAAGGCGCAAGGATCGCAATGGGACACGGTGCAGGTCTTTGCCCCGGATATCTACGCGGCCAGCCGGATGGGCCGGATCGAGGCCGGGCAACCCTTGTGGAAACGGCTGGCCTATGTGGCGATCACGCGGGCTGAAACGCAACTGCGCTGGGTCATCCGCAACCGGTTGGCGCGGCCACAGGGCGCGCTGCGCATCGACGATCTGGAGGTGCCGGCAGCACCGCTCGAACTGTCAGGGGAACAAGCATGAAATCTATCATCATCACCGGGGCCAGCAGTGGGATTGGCCGCACCACGGCAGAGTATTTCCTGCAAGAAGGCTGGCGTGTCGGACTGATTGCAAGACGGGCGGATGCGCTTGCAGAGATCACCCATGAAAACGCCGTCGCCATGCCCTGCGACGTGACGGATGAGGCCGCTGTCGACGCAGCATTTGCAGGCTTCGGGCATCTGGATGTGCTGTTTAACAACGCTGGCATGTTCGGGCCACAAACCACGATTGACCAGATCAGCCTTGCTGACTGGCAGCAGGTGATCGACGTCAACCTGACCGGCATGTTTCTTTGCGCCCGTGCGGCCTTTCGCCAGATGCGTGCGCAGGACCCGCAGGGCGGGCGGATCATCAACAACGGCTCGATCTCTGCCCATACGCCGCGTGAAGGCTCCACCTGTTACACCACCACCAAACACGGTGTCAGCGGTCTGACAAAGACGCTTACGCTGGACGGGCGCGCGTTCAACATCACCTGCGGCCAGATCGATATCGGTAATGCACGCACCGCGATGGTGCATGCTCTGGACGAAAAACGTGCCGCCGACGGGTTGGCACCGATGGACAGCATGGACGTGATGGATGTGGCACGATCCGTCTATCACATGGCGTCCCTGCCGGCAGAGGCCAATGTCCAGACAATGATGGTTATGGCATCCAAGATGCCCCATATCGGGCGCGGTTAGCGGCGGAAGACGGTAAAGGCAGCCGCAGCGGCCCAGCCTGAAAAGATCGCAATCGCCAGTGACATCAGCCCGTAGAGAAACGGCTGATCATGCGCGAGATTGTAAAGCCAGCGTTCCAGCCCGACCTTCTTGACCGGAATGGTTGTGGTGTAGACGTCCACAATCTGCTTGCCGCGTGTCAGATAGATTTCGGCGCGGTAGTCGCCTTCGGTCAGGTTTGCCGGCAATGGAATAAGGGTGCGGAACAGCGTCTCTTCCTCGACCAGTACGCCAGTCGGCAGACGCTGATAAAGACCCTGACGTGCGCGGATGCGGATCAGTGCCTGGGTAAAGCGTTCGGCGTTATCCACGGTTGCGCCGACCGACCTGATCGCCCGTTGCGTACTGATGCGTGTGTTCAAATCCTCGGTAAACGTCAGGATTTCCTGCAAGGGCCGGTTTGTAGCCACAGCATAGAAGGTCGGCGCCACGTCCACCTCTACCGCGTCTGTGTTGACCCAGATGCCAAGACGCCGGTCTTTCTTGCGCACCACAACGGGCTCATCCGGTCCGGCCACTGTGACAATCACACCCAGATCGCCTTCAGCCTCGCTGCGGCCATCGCGTTTGATCGCACCAAAGATCAGGAATTCGGAGCCCTCGAATGTCGCGGTAATCGCCACCTCGTCACGGCTGAGGCCAAGCACGATCTCTTCGGCCTTGGCGGGCAGGGCGAGCAGCAGCAGACAGGCAAGAAGGCGGATCATGAATGACCCCCGGTACCCAGCGAATAAAGCTCTGACGGGGTGATCAGCAGATCAAAGGCCAGCTTGCCGCAGACTGCCAGCACCATGATGGCCAGCAGGATGCGCAGTTGTTCGGCCTTCATCTTGACGCCGATGCGTGTGCCGATCTGCGCGCCAATGACGCCGCCCACCAGCAGCAGCACGGCCAGAACAACATCGACGGTGTAGTTGGTCGTCGCATGCAGCATGGTGGTGAAAGCGGTGACAAAGATGATCTGGAACAGCGATGTGCCGACAACGACCTTCGTGGGCATGCCCAGCAGATAGATCATCGCTGGCACCATGATAAAGCCGCCACCCACACCCATGATCGCAGCAAGAACACCGACCAGTACGCCCACCATCAGCGGCGGGATGACCGAGATATAAAGGCCAGATACACGGAACTTCATCTTGAAGGGCAGGTTGTGTACCCAGTTGTGCTTGCGCCGTTTCGGCACGGCACGCCCGCCTGCCTTGTTGGCATTGCGGATTGCGTTCAGGCTTTCGATAAACATGAGCGTGCCGATCATGCCCAGGAACACGACATAGCAAAGCTGCACCAGCAGTTCGACTTGCCCCAGCGATTTGAGGTAGTTGAACAGCAGGATACCCAGGGCCGACCCGACCAAGCCGCCGATCAGCAGGACCGTCCCCATCCGAAGGTCCACGGTCTTTCGTTTCAGATGCGCCAGCACGCCAGAGAATGAGGAGGCGACGATCTGATTGGCTTCGGTGGCGACAGCCACAGCAGGCGGGATGCCGATAAAGAACAACAGCGGCGTCATCAAAAACCCGCCGCCCACGCCAAACATCCCCGACAAAACGCCGACAATCCCGCCGAGACCTAACAGCAGGAAGGCATTCACCGAAACTTCGGCGATGGGAAGATAGATTTGCATGGGCATGTCCGTGGCGCTTGTGCCAGTGGGCGCACAAAAAACCTTTCGGATGCATCTGTCAAATGGTGAGGCTGGATTCATGCTGCAAATGCAGCATTTTCATCAATTGGACTTAACGGAGTCTGCGTTTTGGTCTTAAGCCATACCGTGCAGATAGCCGCGCAACACCTTTTCCAGCTTAGCTGCGCCAATTGGGGCCATGGCCTTGGTATGTGCGTGGCTGATCGCCTCATCGCTCATCCCGGCGGCCATATTGGTGATGGTCGAGATCGCGGCGGCCTTCAGCCCCAGAAACCGCGCCAGGATCACCTCTGGCACAGTGGACATGCCCACCGCATCCGCGCCCAGCATCCTGATCGCGCGAATTTCTGCAGGGGTTTCGAATGACGGGCCGGAATACCAGGCATAGATGCCTGTGGCCATCTCGACCTGTGCGGCCTGTGCAGCTGCTTGCAGGGCCGCACGCATGTCAGGATCATAGGCGTCCATCATCGGGACAAAGCGCGCGTCTGTCGCTTCGCCGATAAGCGGGTTCAGGCCGGAAAAGTTGATGTGGTCGGTCAAGCACATGATCGACCCTGTCGGCATGTCAGCCCGCAAAGAACCGGCGGCATTGGTGGCGATCATCGCCTTGGCGCCAAGCTCGCGCAGCACCTCCAGCGGCAGGCGCATGGCGTCACCACGTCCGCTTTCATAGTAATGCGCCCGACCACCAAAGACGGCGACGCGCACGCCTTCCAGATCACCGATCACCAGCTTGGGATTATGGCCGGACACCCCGGCATGGGGAAACCCCGGCAGGTCGGCATAGTCGATGGCGATGCCGTCGACTTCTTCGGCGATATGGCCCAGTCCGGACCCAAGGATCAGGCCAAGCTGCACCGGCGCATTGCCTGCAATGCCCTTGATCTGGGCGGCGAGCTTTTCAGCGTTCTTTGACATAAGGTTCGCCACCGGCGCGCGGCGGGATCGCCTTGCCGACGAAACCGGCAAGGATCACGACGGTCAGGATGTAGGGCAAGACGTCCAGCAACTGACCATTCACCTGGAAGCTGAGGACGTTTTCAATCACGTCAGGGCGCAGCGACATGGCCTGCAGGAAACCAAACAGCAGGCAGGCATAAAGCGCATACCATGGCCGCCACTTTGCAAAGATCAGGGCGGCAAGAGCGATATAGCCGCGACCGGCGCTCATGTCCTTGACGAAACCGGCCTGCAAGGCGGTCGCCAGATACGCGCC
>JAHDGO010000482.1 GCA_020627605.1 Yoonia sp. | reverse complement strand
CCATGGGCAAGTGCAATTTTTTCTGGCATGCCATCGCTCTCAATGGGTACGATGCCCGCAAAGGTTGTATGGTGAGAATGCAAAGCGCAAAGCGGTCAGGGGTATCAGGCAAATTGCGCCTTTTGGCGACAACAGACCTGCATATGCAGCTTCTGGCCTATGACTATTTCGCCGACAGGACAGATGGCAGCCTTGGCCTGATCGGCCTTGCCCCCCGGAGTGCCGCCCTGCGGGCAGAGGGTCTGACGACCCTCTTGTTTGACAACGGCGATCTGATCCAGGGCAACCCGCTGGCCGATCATGTGGCAGACAGGTTGCCCGCAGGCGACCCGCACCCGATGATCGCCGCGCTCAACCACCTGCAATACGACGCCGTCACGCTTGGCAATCACGACTTTGACTACGGTGTGCCATTCCTGCAAAACTGCCTGCGTCCGCTGGATTGCCCTGTGGTCAGCGCCAACATCCAGACCGCGCATGCCGGGACGCTGTCCCAGCGTTTTGCCATTCTGCAGCGTGACATTCCATGCGCTGACGGGCAGCGCCGCGGATTGCGCATCGGCGTCACCGGCTTTGGCCCGCCGCAGATCGCTGACTGGGACGAAACCCAGCAAGGCGGGTCGGTTGCCGTCACGGATATTGTCATTGCAGCGCAAGCCATCGTGCCGCAGATGACGGCTGCGGGGGCCGATATTATCGTCGCGCTTGCCCATTCCGGCATCGGTGCGGCGCAACACACGCCGCGCATGGAAAACGCCGTCATTCCGCTGGCAAAAGTGCCGGGCATCGACCTGATCGTTGCTGGGCATACCCACGACAGCTTTCCCAATCCTGATCGCGCGGCAACCGACGCGATTGACCCTGCCGCTGGCACCGTCCACGGCACACCGGTTGTCATGGCCGCTGCCCATGGCCGCGCGCTGGGTGTGGTTGATCTGTCCTTGATGCAAGAGGATGGTCATTGGCATATCAGCGGCCATGATATCCGGCTTGATCATCCGGTCGGTACGGCGACCCGGCAGACGCCCTTGCAAGACACACTGCATAATCTGGTCGCAGATGCGCATCAGGCCACATTGGTCAAGATGCGCAAACCCATCGCGCAGACACCCGCCCTGATCCACAGCTATTTCGCGACCATCACCCCGGACCTGCCGCAACAGATACTGGCGCAGGCGATACGCGCAGCCGCACACAGCACGCTGACAGACCTGTCTGACACCACGCCCCTGCTGGTCGCCACCGCACCCTTCCGCTTTGGCGGTGACAGCGGGCTTGGCAGTTATATCGCCATCCAG
>JAHDGO010000041.1 GCA_020627605.1 Yoonia sp. | reverse complement strand
GACCGACCTGCCTGGTTCATCAGGCCGGGCAACAACGCACCAAAGAACGGCAAAGCAACGATGAAGAACAGAGACACGGCAGCTCCTGTCTGGGTGGTGCAGTTCGGATGAGACTATTTGAAAAGCACAGATAGTTTAAGCCCTAACCGGGGCAACAGCAGCACGCACATGTCTTTTTACATCCCGCGCTAGAGGTTGTCGCGCGCTGCCCTGACCCAGGCGATGATGGCCTGACGGGCCTCTGGCGTCATTTGCACGGCGTTTGGCGGCGGCATCGCGTGGCTGAGACCGGCCTGCAGATAAATGGCACCGGCATGGCGGGCCACATCGCCGGGGGTTTCCAGATAGACGGCTTTGGGCGCCCACTGCATGTTGCCCCAGACCGGTTCACGGGCGTGGCACATGGAACAATTGCCGATCACGGCATCATATGCCTCATCAAAGCCACTGGCCTGCGTCAGCTGCATTTCCTGTGGCGTCAGTGCGCGCGCCTCGGCCTCTTCCCATGTCTCTGTGGTGCCTGCGGTGGACAGCCATGCGATGACCAGCATCAACAGAACCGTCACGCCCCATGTCCAATGCGGCCCCTTGCCGGTCTTGTGCATGGTGTTGAAGTAATGGCGGATCGTCACGCCGGTCAGGAAAATCAGGCTTGCGATGATCCAGGCGTACTCCGTGGCAAAGGCCAGCGGATAGTGATTCGACAGCATCAGAAAGACGACCGGCAACGTCAGGTAGTTGTTGTGGGTGGACCGGACCTTGGCGATCTTGCCGTATTTGGCATCCGGTGTGCGCCCGGCCTTGAGGTCGGCCACGACAATCCGCTGGTTCGGCATGATCTGGAAAAACACATTTGCCGTCATGATCGTGGCGGTGAAGGCCCCCAGATGCAGCAGGGCGGCCCGCCCGGTGAAAATCTGGTTGTAACCCCATGACATCGCCACAAGCACCGCAAACAACAAGAGCATCAGCAGCGTCGGCTGATCGGCTAGCCGCGATTTGCACATGGCGTCATAGGCCACCCAGCCGATGGTCAGTGACCCGGCAGAGATCAGGATGCCCTGCCACAGCGCCAGATCGGCCTTTGTGGGGTCCAGCAGATACAACTCCCCCCCAACCCAGTAGATGATCATCAACAGCGCGGCCCCTGACAGCCATGTGCTGTAGCTTTGCCATTTGTGCCATGTCAGGTGTTCAGGCATCCGCGCCGGGGCCACCATGTATTTGACGGTGTGGTAAAAGCCGCCGCCATGGACCTCCCATTCTTCCCCGCTGGCACCCTCTGGCAGGGCATCATTGGGTTTCAGCATCAGATCAAGGGCGATGAAATAGAACGACGCGCCGATCCACGCCATGGCGGTGACAACATGCAGCCAGCGGACCGCAAAGGCGATCCAGTCCCAGAGGATGGCAAGATCATACATGGCGCGCCCTAGCTGCCGCGATAGGTGGAATAGCCGAAGGGCGACAGCAGCAGCGGCACATGGTAATGTGTCGCCTCTGACATGCCAAAGCGGATCGGGATCACATCCAGAAACCGCGGGTCTTCGGCAGGGGTGCCACTGGCTGTCAGATAGGCGCCTGCGTGAAACGCCAACTCGTAGGTGCCGGTGGCAAAGGCCTCTGATGGCAGGATCTGTTCATCGGTGCGCCCGTCGGCATTGGTCGTCAACGTTTTGAGATGCTCGCGCTGCCCGTCCGTGATGCGATAAAGCGTGATTTCCAGCCCTGCTGCCGGGCAACCGCGCGCGGTGTCCAGAACATGTGTTGTCAGATAGCCTGTCACGGGTCACTCTCCTTCTTGGCGCGGGCTGATTTGCCTGGGCAAGGGTGTGACGACAGCGCGCCCGGGGCAAGGGCCTGATTGCGTGTTTTTGAAAAAGACGCCCGACGGACCGGCCCGAGACAGGCAGAAGACACGGACGAAGGAACCTATATCGTGACCCGCTATCCCCGCGACATGACAGGCTATGGCGCCACCCCACCTGACCCGCAGTGGCCCAATGGCGCGCGGATCGCGGTGCAGATCGTGCTGAACTACGAAGAGGGTGGCGAAAATAACGTCCTGCACGGTGATGCCGCGTCAGAGGCCTTTCTGTCAGAGATTACAGGTGCGGCCCCATGGCCTGGCCAACGGCACTGGAACATGGACTCGCTCTACGAATATGGCGCGCGGGCAGGGTTCTGGCGGTTGCACCGCCTGCTGGGTGATCTGCCGATCACCGTCTATGGCGTCGCCACCGCCCTTGCCCGCGCCCCGGCGCAGGTCGCCGCGATGCAGACCGCCGGATGGGAGATTGCCAGCCATGGTCTGAAATGGGTTGAGCACAAGGACATGCCAGAGGACGTCGAACGCGCGCAGATGGCCGAGGCAATCCGCCTGCATACTGAGGTGACAGGTGCTGCACCACGCGGCTGGTACACGGGCCGCTGTTCCGGCAACACCGTGCGACTGGCTGCCGAAACCGGGCAGTTTGCCTATGTCGCCGACAGTTATGCCGATGATTTGCCTTATTGGATGCGCTTTGGCCGCACAGATCAGCTGATCGTGCCATACACGATGGATTGCAACGATATGCGTTTTGCCATTCAGGCGGGTTTCACCACTGGCGATCAGTTCGAAAGCTACCTGCGCGACAGTTTTGATATGCTTTATGCCGAAGGCGGCGCTGGTGCGCCCAAGATGTTGTCGATCGGTCTGCATTGCCGCCTGATGGGGCGACCGGGGCGGGCGGCGGCACTGGCGCGCGTGATTGACTATATGAAGGGGCATGAGGGCGTGTGGTTCGCCACGCGGTTGCAGATTGCCGAACATTGGGCGGCGGTTCATCCGGCACAGCGCGCAGCGTGCCCATCAGAAATGTCATGCGATGATTTCGTGGCGGCCTTTGGCGGTATCTTTGAACATTCCCCCTGGATTGCAGAACGCGCCCATGCGCTGGAACTTGGCCCGACCCATGATTGTGCGGCGGGCGTGCACAGTGCGCTGGCCCGCGTCTTTCGCACCGCGACAGAGGATGAGCGGCTGCATGTCCTGAAAGCGCACCCCGATCTCGCAGGTAAACTGGCCACCGCTGGCAAACTGACGGCAGACAGTACGGCAGAGCAGGCGGCAGCAGGTCTTGATCTGTTGACGGATGACGAAAGGGCGGCGTTTCAGACATTGAATGCGGAATATGTCGCCAAACACGGCTTTCCCTTCATCATCGCGGTCAAGGACAACGACAAGGCGTCGATCCTTGCGGCCTTTCACCGGCGCATCGGTAATGATCGCGACACGGAATTTGCAGAGGCTTGCCGTCAGGTCGAACGCATCGCCGAACTGCGGCTGATCGACAAGTTAGGGCAGTGATGCAAGATGTGACACTGATACCGCTGACGGTCGCTGCATTCGCCCCCTTCGGGCAAGTGCTGGAGGTGGCTGGCAAGCCTGACAAGATCATCAATCAGGGGCTTTGCGAGCGCTATCATGACCTGGCCGAAATCGACATTGTAGATGGCCGCGCCGGGATCAGCCTGTTCAAGGCAGAGCCACGCACCCTGCCGCTGACGCTGGACATGGTCGAACGTCATCCCGACGGCAGTCAGGCGTTTCTGCCGATGAGCCTTGATCCCTTTGTCGTTGTTGTGGCCCCAGATGCGGGCGGTGTGCCCGGCAGACCGCAGGCGTTTCTGACGACAGCCGGGCAAGGAATCAATTTTGCGCGTGGCACATGGCACGGGGTGCTGACGCCGCTGCATGCACCAGGGCTCTTTGCGGTGATCGACCGGATCGGGGACGGGCCGAATTTGCAGGAACACTGGTTTGATGCGCCTTACCGGATCGTGGCGCAGCAATAGGGCTAAGGCCCCGGTGACAACCGCATGTGCCGGTTGACGTCCTTATACAGCAGATAGCGAAAGTTGCCCGGCCCACCGGCATAGCAGGCCTGCGGGCAGAAGGCGCGCAACCACATGAAATCGCCGGCCTCGACCTCTACCCAGTCGGTGTTCAGCCGGTAGACCGCCTTGCCTTCCAGCACGTAAAGCCCGTGCTCCATCACATGGGTTTCCAGAAAGGGGATTACCGCGCCGGGGGCAAAGGTGACGATGTTCACATGCATATCGTGGCGCAGATCGTCTGGCGCGGCAAAGCGGGTGGTGGCCCATTTGCCATCGGTGCCGGGCATTTCGGTTGGGGCGACCTCTTGTTCGTTGGTGATGATCAGGTCGGGCGCATCCATCCCGTCAACCGGCACATAGGCCTTGCGGATCCAATGAAAGCTGAGTGTGTTCTGACCCTTGTTATGCAGGGTCCACACAGCGTCAGGGGGCAGATAGGCATAGCCGCCGGGGGTCATGACATGCGTTGTGCCATCGACCGTCAGCGCGGCCGCGCCAGCGACGACAAATAGCACGGCCTCAACCCCGGCCTCGGTCTCTGGCCGGTCTGAACCACCGCCCGGTGCGACCTCCATGATGTATTGCGAAAATGTCTCTGCAAATCCGCTAAGGGGGCGGGCCAGCACCCAGAGGCGGGTTTTGTCCCAGAACGGCAGGGAACTGGTCACGATATCGCGCATCGTACCTCTGGGGATGACCGCATAGCTTTCGGTAAAGACGGCCCTGTCGGTCAACAGCTGATCCTGGCCAGGGTGTCCGCCGGTGGGCGCGAAATATTTGGCTGGCATGGATGCTCCTGTCCTGTGGCCCCGCGTCGCGGTGGCTTCGGCCTTAGGTGATAGTCAATTGTGGATTGGCGGGGAAGCCTGCAATCGCCCGGCCCCGCCGCCGGACACCGTTTCGCAAGCGGACAGGTGCGGTTGATCAGCAGCCTGCAGGACAAGGTTCTGCTGTGCGATGCCGTGACGGGCGCGCCATCAGCTTGCGTAAAGCGCGCGCGCGTTCTTGGTATGGCGTGCCATCATCTGACGCACGCGGCGGCCTTTGGGTGTGATCCGCGCCAGCGGCGCATCTGCCTGCGGCAATGCGCCAAAGATTGCTGTGATCTCGCGCATGGCGTCCGGCCCCAACGCCTTGACCGCCTCTGGCCCGGTGTGAAGGGTTTCCGCCCAGGCACCGTCAGCGGTGATAATCTCGTGCTGATCGCACATGATGTGGTGATAGCGGACCTGCGGCAGATCCTCTGCGACAGAGACGCCTGCAAGCCCGACCAGATGCTTGGCGGCCACCAGAATCTCATCTGTGTCGAACATGCGCACGGCGATCTTTGACCGCAGCAGGATGCGATGCTGGGGCGAGACGACAAGATCGGTCGCAGGCACCCCTGATCCCAGCGCACCGGCCTTGATGCGGATCGGGCGCAGTTGCGGCTTGGCTGACAGCGCCTGCGCCGCGACAACCTTGTCGCCGACCCAACGGATCGTCTGCAGGCCACGATCGCGGGTCACGACCTGATCGCCGGGGGCAAGATCCTCAACCGGGCGCGGGCCCGCGTCTGTCATGATCCGCGTGCCACTGGCAAAACAGACAACGTCAAAGTTGATCGTCTCAAAGTTCTCGAAGGCGATATTGCCGACGGTCCCGCTCTCATCGCCGCTGGTGATCTGATAGGTGCCCGCCGGCCCCAGACCAGCGACCCCTGTCCCGGCAAGAAGTTCGCTGAACGTCGGTTCGCCCGCACCGCCAAAGGCGATGGGGCCGCTGCCATCCTTGGGAAAGAACAGACCGACGGCGAGATCATCAATCCCGCTGACCTCGCCCACAAGCACGCCCGCCTGTGTCAGCGTGATCTCATCAGCTTCGCCCGGTGCCTCATCTGCGATGATGGTTTCGATGCTGGTGATCGTGTCAGTGGTGCCATCGTTGGTTTTGGCGACGGTGCCGTTGCCGTCTTCGTCCACAACAACAGTAATCGTCTCACCGCCGATGGACGTGCCGTTCTGCGCGTCATAGGTGTCTGCGCCGGTGCCGCCATCAATGGTGTCTGCGCCCGCGCTGATGACGATGGTGTCGTCGCCTGCATCGCCAGACACGATGTCAGTACCCTCGCCACCATCCAGCGTATCATTGTCGTCGCCGCCAGAGATGTCATCGTCGCCGACACCGCCGTCAATGCTATCATCGCCAGCGCCGCCGGTGATTGTATCTCCGCCAAGTTCGCCAAAGATCGTGTCGGCCCCGTCGCCGCCATCAATGACGTCATCGTTGCCGGTGCCATCGTCCTCTGGCGGCACAACGTAGTCAAATTCGGTGACATAAACGAGCTGGCCGACTGTTTCGAGGTTGTCATAGTCAATCTCGATCGTTGCGACCGGGCCAGCGATCTCGACCAGCAGCGATCCGGCGGGGCTAGTTTGCCCGACGTTTCCGGTTCCGTCGATGGCGGTTGCTCTGTCGTTTCCGGCCACGCCGTCAGTGTCGCTTAGGGCCATGTTGGCCCCACCCGTCAGCGTTACCTCAACCGGATTGCCATCCGCGTCGAAGGCGCGGATTGTAACCTGGTCACGCCACGTTGAATCGTCAATATCATTGATCCGAAACGCGACGTCTGTCGCTTCGGTCAGGGTGGTTGTGCCGCTTTCGTTGAATGTGACAGTCGTTGTTGATGTGTCACCGGCACCTACGCCGCGCAGAACGAATGAATTGCGTTCTCCCCGAAGCCCATCAAGGTATTGGCTCCCGGTGGCGTAGGTGAAGCCGTTCGCGTTGCCATCGTCAGCAAAGCTGAAATTGACATCTAGCGGACCAGTCGCCGTGACCCCGCCGCTGATATCTTCGCCGTTGTCTATCAACGTGCCGTCGCCGGAGGGGTCCGCGATCTCGGAAAAATTTGTGGTTCCGATCGAGGAATCGCCATAGATGATGTCTGCACCATCACCGCCGGTGATATCGTCGTTGCCAGCACCGCCATAGATGGTGTCGGCCCCGGCATCGCCGTTCAGCGTATCGTCGCCATCGCCGCCGACCACGGTATCGTCACCATCGCCAGCATCAATGACGTCATCGCCATCGCCACCATCGACAAAATCGTTTTGGAGGCCTGAATCGATGGTGTCTGCACCTTCGCCGCCATAGACGTTATCACTACCCGTGCCGGATGTGATGGTGTCGTCGCCAGCACCGCCAAAGACCACGTCACCAAATGTGCCGGAATCGATGGTATCATTGCCGTCGCCAGCACGGATCGTGTCATTGCCCGCACCGGCGGTGATGTCGTCATCCCCGTCACCGGAAAAGATGGTGTCGTTGCCATCGCCAGAGATGATCGTGTCTGCGCCATCACCGGAAAAGATCCGGTCACTGCCGCCACCCGATGAAATCGTGTCATCCCCGTCGCCGGTGATGATTTCGTCAGCCGCAGCCAGTGACAGCGACGGGAACGATGTCTCATCCAGCTGTTCATCACCAGAGCCTAGGTTGTCGTAAGGCACCTCGTCCGGTGTGGGGGTGAAGTTGAGAGAGGTCACCGTCGCCGTGCCAGCGGGCAGGTCCGGCGGCAGGATTGTGAAATCGAGGCCGGTGGCCTCATCCTCAAAATGGTAGCCCGTGTAGGTTGTGCCACCAATGGTGAAGGTAAAGGTAGATTCCAGATAGAAGGCGTTGCCATCCAGAATCACAGTCCCGGCGTCATCCTTGATATAGACGAACTGATCGGCCTCGGGGTCCTGCGAGGTTTCTGTATTGGTTGAACCTGCATCGCTGTCACCTTCGACGACAAGGTCGTTGTCAGAGATGAAAATCTGGATCGAAGCGGTGGCGGATGTGTCAAATGTCCCGCTTGGCGATTCCGTGCCGAAGAGGTCCGCGTTCAAATAACCGGTGAATGATCTGATCGGCATTTACATCTCTCTTCCGTCCGTCCCGCGCTGTTTAGCGCCAACACGTTAAGCCAGCGGCGTATAGCGCATGTTACCATACGTCCAATTTTTTGGATCGCATGTCAAAGATGTTCGTCCAATCGTCTTGTTTTGGGCAACAACAGCCAATAATCGCTGCAATTTCGCGACAAAGTTAAGGCCCCGCGCGACGTATGTGCACGGGGCCTTACAGAGTTGTTTATGCAGTGTTCATCCTGCCAGGTTGGTTGCTCGGCTCATGTGAATATTGGTGATGTGATTCGGCCGCGATCTGCAGGCAAAACCATGCAAGGGCCCGCGTAGGATCAGGTGCGTGAAAACACGCTGGGTGGTGTATCTGACATGCGGCGGGCCTGCTGAGTCATGCGCTGGCGCACCTCGACCGGGGACATGTCCATCGGCCCTTCGACGGCGCAGGGATAACGGAAGGATGTGCCGCCGCGCCGGATATCGATCCGCCCTTCGAAAGCAGAGGTGGCGGGGTTGTACCAGATGCCTTTGATTTCCACAGACATGTTGTTCTCCATCATTTCTGGCGGCGTCTTGCAGCCGCGATTTGACAGATAAACCCCTGATTTCTGGAAAAGTTCCCGCCTAGGCTGCCTGCGTCTGCGCATTTGTGTGCTGGCCCAGCCAGTAGAAGGCAAAGCCCGCGACAGCACACCCGGCCAGCCCGTTGGCGATGGCGATGCCGTAAATCACGGCATCAGATCCCGCCATAAGCGAGGCGGCATAGGACAGTGGCACGTAAAGCACCGCCGTCCTGATCAGATAGAGCCCCAGACCATAGTGTGACCGCCCGATGGCGTTGAACGCCCCGGCGGTGATGATCACCACGCCGTAACCCCACAGGCTGATCGGGACGATGGTCAGATACGTGCTTGCGGCATCAATTACGGCGGTTTCCTGTGAAAAGACCCCGATGATCGGCTCTGCCGCGACCCAGAAAAACAGGGCCAGGACGACAGCCCAGCCTGCACAAACCATATAGCTGACTTTCAGCGCCTCCAGCACACGTCCGCATTTACCGGCCCCCCAATTCTGTCCGGTGAAGGGGCCAATAGCCGACGACAGGGCAAGCATGGGGATCACGGCCAGCGACTCGACCCGTGTCGCAACGCCAAAGCCTGCGACGATGACCTCATTGAATGCCGCAAGGATGGATGTCACCACTGCGATGCCCAGCGGGTTGACCGCATTGCCGATTGAGGCTGGCACGCCGACGGCGAGCACCCGCAACCATGATCCGAAGAGCGTCTTGATGGGGGGCAGTGCAAAGATGATCATCTTTTCGCGCCACCCCACAAGGGCGAAGGCCCCGACAACGGTGACCAGCCAGGCGATCAATGTGCCCATGGCAGCCCCTGCAATCCCGTATCCCGGCACCGGGCCCCAGCCAAAGATAAAGACCGGCGTAATCGCGATATTGGTAAGCGCCGAGCAGATCATGACCACACTTGGCCAGAAGGCATCGCCGATGGCGCGCACGATCGCATTGGCCACAATGGGCACCACCAAAAGCGGGATCGCCAGAAACCAGATGCGCATGTACTCACCAATCATCGCAAGCGTTTCACCGCTGGCACCAAGCAAGGAAAACAGCGGGTCAATCGCGAAGAATCCGGCAATCGCCACTGCCATGACCATGATGAAGGCGAGGACAAGACTATCCGTGGCAAGGCGCTTGGCGTCGTCATCCTCTGCCGCGCCAACGGCCCGCGACACCACCGACGACGCGCCAGCGCCAAGACCGATGGCCAGACTGGATACGGTCAGCGTCACGGGAAAGGTGAAGGACAGCGCGGTCAGCTGCTGCGTACCCAGTTGCCCGACATAATAGGTATCGATCAGCGAGACAGAGATCACCGCGATGATCCCGAAGATCATCGGCCCTGCCAGTTGCAACAGCTTCTGCCACGTCGGGCCGGACGTCAGGTCGCGCGAGTCGGACAATGGGGATTTCCTTTGGTCATTCAGCAGACAACGCCCCGCCTGACAAAAGGTTGCGCCTATTCCCGTTCGAGAAAACCCAAGAGCCGCTGTTCGCTGACCCGCAACCCGTGTCGCGTGGCGGGGGCAAAGTCAGAGGCTTTGGTATTTGCGAGTTCTATGACAGCGGGATGGATATAGCTGTTGCGCGCGATCGTCGGGGTGTTGTGCAGGGCTGCTGCCGCAGCCTCGGCCATGTCCTTGATGCTGGCCTGCCCCTGTTCAGCGACCTCGAAGGCCGCGCAGGTTCCGGCCCATGTGCGAAAGGTCTTGGCAGTAACCCCATCGACCCCGGCCGCATCCGCCAGATAGGCGTTCAGCGCATCAGAGCTGAGGGCCTGTGGTTGGTCATCATCATCGATCCAGGACAAGAGGGTGGC
>JAHDGO010000040.1 GCA_020627605.1 Yoonia sp. | reverse complement strand
ATATGTTCCTTGGCCATGTTGAACGCTGTGCTGTTCTGCTGCACCTGATTGATGGCACGTCAGGTGACCCCGCCGGTGACCTGACCACCATCATCGGCGAGCTTGAGGCCTATGGCGGCGCCTTGGCCGACAAGCCGCGCATCACCGTGCTCAACAAGATCGACACGCTGGATGAAGAGGAACGGGCGTTCCTGACGGATGAGATCGCCGCAGTCGCCGAGGGTCCCGTGATGCAGATGTCCGGCGTCAGCCGTGAAGGTATCCCTGAGGTTCTGCGTGCATTGCGCGAAAAGATTGATGCGGACCGGTTGCGGCACCGCAAGGCGGCTGAAGATCAGGGCGAGGAAGAACCGTGGCAACCCTGAAAGATGCGAAACGGCTCGTGGTCAAGATCGGCTCTGCCCTTTTGGTGGACGCCGAGACGGGTCAATTGCGGCAAGACTGGCTGACGTCTTTGGCCGATGATGTGGCGCGGATCAGGGCGCGTGGCACGGATGTGATCATTGTTTCGTCCGGTTCCATCGCCCTTGGCCGGGGTATTCTTGGCTTGCCACTCAGCTCTTTGGCGCTGGAACAATCTCAGGCAGCTGCGGCGGTCGGGCAGATCCGGCTGGCGCGTGCTTACCAAGAGGCGTTGGGTCCGCATGACATTGTGACGGGTCAGGTGCTGGTGACGCTGGAGGACAGCCAGGACCGCCGCCGCTACCTCAACAGCCGCGCGACGATGGAAACCATGTTGGGGTTGGGCGTGACGCCCATCGTCAATGAAAACGACACCATTGCCACCGACGAAATCCGCTATGGTGACAATGACCGTCTGGCAGCACAGGTGGCTGTAACAGTCGGTGCTGACCAACTGATCCTGCTGTCGGATGTGGATGGGCTCTATACCGCCAATCCCAAGATAAAAAGTACGGCGAAACACATTGAATTGGTGGATAAAATCACGCCAGAGATTGAAGGCGTGGCAGGCGATGCCGGATCAGGTCTGTCCAAGGGCGGGATGATCACCAAGATCATGGCCGCCAAAATCGCGACAGAGGCTGGCTGCGCGATGGCGATTGCCCTTGGCACACAGCTCTATCCGCTTGGCAAACTGGCAAACGGTGCGCGGGCCACGTGGTTTGCTGCCCAGACTGACCCGCAGGCGGCGCGCAAGCGCTGGATTTCAGCCATGAAACCAAAGGGCACCGTCATGGTCGATGCCGGTGCAGTGGACGCCCTGCAACGCGGCAAAAGCCTGCTGCCTGCTGGCGTGACACAAATCCAGGGCACGTTCGGGCGCGGCGACCTTGTCGCGATTGCCGGGGCTGACGGCGCACATCTGGGGCAAGGTCTGGTCCGCTACACCAGTGCAGAGGCCCGGGCGATCATGGGTCGCCGCACGGCTGACATTGTCGAAGTGCTGGGGTATGAAGGCCGCGCAGCTTTGGTGCACCGCGATGATATGGTGCTGTAAGAGGACGATCAGATGAACGATCACGACGCAATCGGGCCAATGATGGCGCAAATCGGGGCCAATGCCCGCGCTGCGGCGGCCGTTCTGGCCAGCACCGGGTCCGACCGGAAACATGCGGCACTGATCAGCGCGGCGGATGCGATCTGGGATAACCGCCTCGCCATCATGGACGCCAACGCCGAAGATCAGGTCTTCGGCGAAGAAAAGGGCCTGTCCCCAGCCATGATGGACCGGCTGATGCTGGATGAACCACGCATCCGCGCCATGGCCGAAGGGCTGCGGAATGTTGCGGCACAACATGACCCGGTAGGCGAGGTGATCACCGAATGGGACATGCCATCAGGCCTGCATATTCAACGCGTGCGCACGCCCTTGGGCGTGGTCGGCGTGATCTACGAAAGCCGCCCCAATGTGACCGCTGACGCCGGTGCGCTATGCCTCCAATCGGGCAATGCTGTGATCCTGCGTGGTGGTTCTGAAAGTTTTCATTCTTCCACGGCCATTCACGGCTGTTTGCAGCAGGGGCTGAAGGCCGCTGGCCTGCCTGAAACGGCAATTCAACTGGTGCCAACGCGGGATCGTGCAGCGGTCTCTGCCATGCTGACGGCAACCGACCATATCGATGTCATCGTGCCGCGCGGCGGCAAAGGCCTTGTTGGTCTGGTCCAGCGCGAGGCGCGCGTGCCTGTCTTTGCCCATCTTGAAGGCATCTGCCACATCTACGTGGGTGCGACCGCCGATCCGGCCATGGCGCTGGAGATCGTGCTGAATGCCAAGACCCGGCGCACCGGCATTTGCGGCGCGATGGAATGTCTGCTGATCGACTGGCGCTTTTACACGGAACACGGGCCAATGCTGATCGAGGCGCTGCTGAAGGCCGGGGTCGAAGTGCGCGCCGATGGCGAACTGGCCAAGGTTGCGGGAACGGTCAAGGCGCAGGCCGATGATTTCGGGCGTGAGTTTCTGGACATGATCTGTGCGGCCAAACTGGTTGATGGTGTTGATCCCGCGATTGAACATATCCGCACCTATGGGTCGAACCACACCGACGCGATCATCACCGCGGATGATCAGGCAGCGGCGCATTTCTTTGCCCAGCTTGATAGCGCGATCCTGATGCACAATGCGTCGACCCAGTTTGCCGACGGTGGTGAGTTTGGCATGGGGGCAGAGATCGGGATTGCGACCGGCAAGATGCATGCGCGCGGCCCTGTCGGGGCCGAACAGCTGACCAGCTTCAAATATCTGGTGACCGGAAACGGGGCTGTCCGCAGCTAGAACCGCGCGATCAGCCGATCCGGGTGAACGATGAAGTCCAGTTTGCTGTCGGCCTCTGAAAGCACGGCGGGCAGCAGTGCGAACTGGACTTGTGCAGCCGTGTGGTGGAACCCCGCTTCCGGCTCGCGCAGGTTATCCCACAACGCTTGATCCACGTTCAGTCGTCGTCCTTCGGCACGTATGACCCAGGATGCGCCATCCTGACGGATTTGCAGATCGCCGCCCATTGGCAGTGCGGTTTCCATGGCCTGCAGCAGCAAAAGCGCGCAACGCACCCGCCTGCGTGGCTGATCGCCATCGATCTGCCACAGGTAATTGAAGCGCCCGCCGCGTGCAGTGGCCGACAGGATCGACAGGATTTCCGCCCGGCTGACCGATTGCTCTGCACTGGCCGCGCCATAGGCAATGCGAAAATACCTGATCCGGGCGGCGGCGTTCTGGACGCTTTCGTTGATCAGGTCGATCTCGGCACCAGTGTCGCCATCCGTCAGCGACAAAAGCTCTACCCCATTGCTGATTGCGCCGATTGGGCTGATAAGATCATGACAAATACGCGAACCAACAAGTGCTGCTATATCAGGGCGCATCAACGGTCCCCCGTTCGGAAAGGGAAGACATGACGGATTTGAACGAATTTCTGGAACCCGGTATGCTGGTGCGCCACCCTGGACAACCTGACTGGGGTATCGGACAGGTCCAGTCCAACATCGGGGGAAAGATCACGGTCAATTTTCGGGAGGCTGGAAAAGTAGTCATGGACGGAAGATCCGTGTTTCTAGAAACAGTAAATAATTCGTGACGCTACAACCTATGGGAGAAAAGCGGGCAACGTGTCAAGTTCCTTTCGATTTTGAACAAAGTTTGGTTTCTGAAAGATGAATCTTGGAAACAATGCTGGTGATGATTTTGCCGTTGTCGCGGAAAATGCGGAGTCGCCGCAGTTCCTGACACGCGTGGCAGAGACCCCCGCCGACCTGCGCGCCGCCCAGCGTTTGCGCTACGATGTCTTTGTCAGGGAACTGGGCGGTGATGGTGCGATGGTCGACCATAATGCCCAATTGGAACAGGATCGTTTTGACCCCTTTGCAGATCATTTATTGCTGATTGATCAGGCCAGACCCGCCCAAGATCAGATCGTAGGTGTCTACCGCGTGATGACATCACAGATGGCGCGCGCCGCTGGCGGGTTCTATTGCCAGGCAGAGTATGACCTCTCCCCCCTGCGCGACAGTGGTCGTCGTTTGCTGGAACTGGGGCGGTCCTGTCTGCATGCCGACTATCGCGGTGGGGCGGGGATGTTCCACCTTTGGGCGGCCCTGGCCGGTTATGTGGCCAAGCACCAGATTGATGTCCTGTTCGGCGTTGCATCGTTTCACGGCACCGACGTGGCCAAGCTGGCCCAACCGCTCAGCCTGTTGCATCATCGGCACCTGTCTCCACCTGATTTGCGGATCAGGGCGATTGGCCCCACTGCCACGCCTATGGACATGCTGCCACCTGAAAAGGTCGACCGCCCCGCGGCCGTGCGTGCCTTGCCGCCGCTGATCAAGGCTTACATGCGCGCCGGTGCAACGGTGGGCGAGGGCGCGTTTATTGATCATGACTTCAATACCGTTGACATCAGCATCATTCTGGCCCGCGACGCGCTGAACGCGCTGCAACGCAATATCTATGCCAAGGGGGCCGCTCTTGGCTGACACCTGGTACGGAGATGCCGGCCCACCGCCTGCGCGCTTTGGCATGATTGGCTGGGTGCGGATTGTGCTGCGCGCGGTGCCGCTGGTGGTCTTGGTTTTTGGTGGCCTGCTGGTGCTCTTGCTCGTCAGACTGATCGAGCGTCCGTTGAACGGGGATCATCGCCCCGTCACACCCTATATCACCCAGACCGTTTGCCGGTTGTCATTTGTCATTCTCGGGATCCGATACCAGACCATCGGCACACCGATGCAAGGGGCTGGAGCGGTTGTGTCCAACCATGTGTCATGGCTTGATATTTTTGCACTGAACGCGCGCAAACGGATCTATTTCGTGTCGAAATCAGAGGTCGCGGGCTGGCCGGGCATTGGCTGGTTGGCCCGGGCGACGGGCACAGTGTTTATCAAGCGCGACCGGGCAGAGGTGGGCAGTCAGATTGCCGTCTTTCGGACGCGGCTGGCGGCAGGGCACAAGTTGCTGTTCTTTCCCGAAGGCACGTCAACCGACGGGCAGCAGGTTCTGCCTTTCAAACCCGCGCTATTTGCGGCGTTCTTCGATCCTGCCTTGCGAAACACGCTGCAGATGCAAGCCGTCACCCTGCGCTACGCCGCGCCAGCAGGGGCCGATCCACGCTTCTATGGCTGGTGGGGTGACATGGATTTTGGGCCGCATCTGCTGACAACGCTGGCGACAAAGCGGCAAGGCGGGATCACGGTGATTTACCATCCGCCCGTCAAAGTCAGTGACTTTGCCGATCGCAAGGCATTGGCCAAAGCCATGGAACGACAGGTCCGTGCCGGGTTAGCCGAGCATCGCGCGCCGCAGCTCTGACAGTGCCTTTGCGGGTGTGTCATCGGCCCAAATCTCTGGCCCGATCCCAAAGAAATCCGTGTGGGGCGCAAGCGTGCGGATCAGATCTGCGTTCAATGCACCCTCTGCCACGACCGGCACTTCGATCATCATCGACCACCATTCGAACAAATCAGCCTCTGCAACGCGGCCATCGCCAAGGGCGCTTGCCCCAACAGGGCCAAAGCTGACGTAATCGGCACCAAGCTCACCTGCGGTCATGCCGTCGTGGCGCGAGTTGGTGCAAAAGCTGCCAACAATCGCGTCATCGCCAAGCGTCTTGCGGACCGTCTTGATGGTCCGGGCGCCGTCGTTCAGATGCACACCATCAAGGCCCAGCCGTTCGACCATCATGATATGGCTGTCGATCACCAGCGCCACATCGCGTTCATGGGTGACTTCGCGCAGGGCGTCGGCGGCTTTGGCGATGCGCCCCTCATCTGTGCTGGCCAGTGCCAGACGGACGCAGGCGACCTCTGTGCTGTCCAGACAGGCGGCAAGTTGGGCGGGATAGGTCGACAGATCAAACTCGGACGGGCTGATCAGATAGATTTGCGGGTGGTCTTGCGCGTCTGACATGGGGCCTGTCCGAAATTGTCTTGTGTTGTCGCGCTTCTAACGTGGTTTTTCAGGCTTGGCTATGCCTTCGCGGGCAAGCTGCGCGCATAGGCCAGCGCCATCGCGACAATCTCTTTTCGCCGCGCATCATCGGCCAGAACATCCTCTGACACATCGACCATGCCGCCCATTTTGCGGCCTGTGAACGACAGGGGCGTGATCCCTTCGATTTTCAGGGCACGGGCTTCGGCTTCTTTGCCGACACGGGCCATGCCACCGCCCTGATGCACGCCGCAAATCATGTTGCCGTCCTTGAGGAAACACAGCCCGCCGAACATCTTCTTCTCCGACAGACCGGGTTCATCCCCAAGCTCTTCGCGCAACAGGGTGGCGTATCCTTCGTCATAGGCCATTGGGCTGTCCTTGCCATGTCATTTGCGCCAGCGTATCACGCCGCGAACCCGCAAAGGAAGCCTGATGCCAAGCCCCACACCACAACCAGCCTTTGTTCTGATCCGCCCGCAGATGGGCGAAAACATCGGTGCTGCGGCACGTGGCATGTGGAATTTCGGGCTGGACCGGATGCGCATCATCGCCCCACGCGACGGCTGGCCCAACCAGAAAGCGGTCGCGATGGCCAGCGGGGCCGGGCGGCTCTTGGATGAGGCACAGATTTTCGATGATACGGCCGGGGCAATTGCCGATTGCGACTATGTCTATGCCACGACCGCGCGGCCACGCGGCCTGACAAAGCTGGTGATGTCGCCAGAGGAGGCGATGACAGATGCCCGCACCCGCATTGCCGCGGGGCAGAAGGTGGCGGTGATGTTTGGACCAGAGCGGGCGGGCATGGAAAATGACGATATTGCCCGCGCAAATGCCATCATCTCTGTCCCGGTGAACCCGGAATTTCCCTCGCTCAATCTGGCGCAATGCGTTTTGCTGACAGGCTATGAATGGCGCCGGGCCGATATACCGGCAGAACCCGCCCGCGTTGATGCGGCTGGCGACTGGGCCGCACAGATCGAGATTGATAAGCTGGCGGCCCACTACGAAGAACGGATGGAAGATGCCGGATTCTTTTTCCCCGATCACAAGGCCGACAACATGAAGATGAACCTGCGCAACATGTGGTCGCGTATGCCGCTGACGCGCGCCGATGTGCAGATGCTGCACGGGATGATGCGACAAATGGTGCGCTGGAAAGAGCGCGGCTAGCTGCAGTTTGCGGCACCCTGTCGCTTGCAGCCACGTCCCACGCCGCATAGGTTTCGCCCGAACCAGCAAGAGGTCAGCCATGGCAGGCAAGCGCAGCATTTTCGAAGAGGTCGGCGACACACCCAAGCAGGTGGCCGCACCCGGCGGGATCGACGCCAAAGGGCAGGGCGCCCGTGGCCTGATCCGTGGTTGGCTGATGGTGCTGTTCGCCTTGGTGGTCGTGATGATCGTGGTGGGCGGACTGACCCGGCTGACCGACAGCGGTTTGTCTATCACGGAATGGAAACCTGTGACCGGGGCCATGCCGCCGATGTCAGAGGCTGCTTGGACCGCAGAGTTCGACAAATACCGTGCGATCCCGGAATACCAGTTACAAAACAAGGGGATGACGCTTGCAGAGTTCAAGGTCATCTACTGGTGGGAATGGGGCCATCGGCAGCTGGGGCGCGTGATCGGATTGGTCTGGGCGGCTGGATTTCTGTTCTTTGCCGCAACACGCAAGATCCCGACAGGCTGGATGCCCAAGCTGCTGTTCATCGGGGTGCTGGGTGGATTGCAGGGTTTCATCGGCTGGTGGATGGTGTCGTCTGGCCTGGAAGAGGGGATGCTCGACGTGGCCTCTTACCGGTTGGCCACGCATTTGGGGCTGGCGTTTGTCATCTTCGGGTTCATTGCGTGGTATGTCTATGAACTGGGGCGAAAGCAGCCTGACCTGTTACAGGCCCGGCGCAGCGCTGACGCGGGACTGACCCGTTTGGGGAGCATCCTAGTCGGATTTGCCTTTGTGCAAATTCTGCTGGGGGCGCTGGTTGCCGGTATTGATGCCGGCCGCGCCTATCCTGACTGGCCACTGATGGCTGGCGGGTTCTTTCCGCCAGAACCCTTTGGCCTGACCCCGGTCTGGCGGAACTTCTTTGAAGATGCCGGTCTGGTCCAATTCATGCACAGGATGGCGGGCTACGCGCTCTTTGCCTTTGGGGTGTACGTCTGGATGCGTGCACGACGGTCTGCCAATGCGCAGACGCGATTTGCCTTCAATGCGGTGCTCGCCGTGATGGCATTGCAAATGGTGCTGGGGATCGTCACCGTTGTCTATTCCGCGCCATGGCAGATCGCCATCGTTCACCAGCTTGGCGCGGTGGTGTTGTGGGCGCTGATCCTGCGCGCACGCTTTCTGGCCCAATACCCGCTGGCCCAATCGGTAAGAGGATAAACCATGTCTGCCTATGAAGAATTAATGGCGTTTCAGCGTGAGACAGAGGCGCTGAGCCAGGTTGCAGGCCGGTTGGGCTGGGATCAGGAAACCATGATGCCAGAGGGGGCGACCCCGCAACGGGCCGAGGAACATGGTGCGATGGCCAATGTGCTGCATGCACGGCGCATTGATCCACGTGTGGGTGAATTGCTGGCAGAGGCGGAGGCGGCAGATGAGGTTGCCGCCGCCAACCTGCGCCACATCAGACGCGACTTTGATCGCACGACCAAAGTGCCCGCAGCCCTTGCCGCAGAACTGGCAAGGACGACATCGCTGGCGCATCGCGTCTGGGCACAGGCCCGCGCAGACGAAGACGTCGCCGCCTTCCTGCCGATGCTGGAAAAGGTGGTTGCCCTGCGCAAGGAAGAGGCCGCAGCCGTTGCAGGCAATGCCGACCCCTATGACGCGTTGCTGGATGACTACGAACCGGGCGCGACAGGGGCAAGTCTTGCGGCCATGTTTGACGCGCTTCGTCCGCGTTTGGTGGCCCTGCGCGGTGCTATCCTTGACCGGCCTGCGCCCGCGGCCCTTTCGGGGGAGTTTGACGAGGCCGGGCAACTGGCCATTTCTGAACTGCTAGCACAGGCTTTTGGCTATCGCGTTGCCAATGGACGCATCGACAAGGCCGTACATCCGTTTTCATCCGGGTCCGGTCTTGATGTCCGGATCACGACCCGGACCAGTCTGACGGACCCCTTCAACTGTTTCTATTCGACGATCCACGAGGTTGGCCATGCGGCTTATGAGCAAGGGATTGATCAGGCGCACCTGCTGACGCCACTGGGGCGCGGTGTGTCGATGGGTGTGCATGAAAGCCAAAGCCGGATTTATGAAAATCAGCTGGGCCGCAGCCAGGCATTTACCGGGTGGCTTTACGGTCAGATGCGCGACCGTTTTGGCGAGTTTGGTATTCCTGACGCAGATGCGTTCTATGCCACCGTGAACCGCGTCAGTGACGGGTTTATCCGAAGCGGATGAGGTGCAGTACAACCTGCACGTCCTGCTGCGTTTCGATCTGGAACGCGCCTTGATGTCTGGTGACTTGCTGGTCGGCGATCTGGAAGCAGCATGGAACGACCGTTTCAAGGCTGATTTCGGCTATGCAGTGGACAGGCCGTCAAACGGTGTCTTGCAGGACGTACACTGGTCCGAAGGGCTGTTCGGCTATTTCCCGACCTATACGCTTGGCAATGTCTACGCCGGTTGTCTGCATGTGGCACTGCGCAAGGCCGTCCCTGATCTGGATGATCAACTGGCGGCCGGGGATACCAGTGCGGCAACGACGTGGCTGCGCGAGAACCTGCAACAGTACGGCGGGCTGCGCACACCGGTTGAGACGATCCGCCATGCCACAGGGACGGCACCGTCAGAGGCGCCATTGTTGGATTACCTTGAGGAAAAGTTCAGCGGGATCTACGGGCTGTAAATCAACGCGACCAAAAACCGACGATCGTTTACGACCAATCCGGTTTGCGCTTTTCAATGAAGGCGTTGATGCCTTCATTGGTCTGCGCGTTCAGCATGTTCTGGACCATGACCTCGCCGGTGTAGGCGTAAGCCTCTGCCGTGTTCATCTGGGCTTGGTTGTAAAACGCCTGTTTGCCGATCTTGACTGCGACCGGCAGCTTACTGGCGACGGTCTGGGCAAGGGTCTGTGTCGCTTGATCAAGATCTTCGGCCGGAACGGCCTTGTTGATCAGTCCAAGCGCCAACGCTTCGCCTGTTTCGATGAAACGCCCGGTCGTCAGCATTTCAAACGCAGCCTTGCGATGGATGTTGCGGGTCAGCGCCACCATGGGCGTCGAACAGAAGAGGCCGATGTTGACGCCATTGACGCCAAACCGTGTGCCTTCGGCGGCGACAGCCATGTCGCAGGTGGCCACCAACTGGCAACCCGCCGCAGTCGCGATGCCATGGACCTGTGCGATGACGGGCTGGGGCAGGGACTGGATACGTT
>JAHDGO010000039.1:821-10425 GCA_020627605.1 Yoonia sp. | reverse complement strand
GTGACATTGCAAGATCGACATCTCTGACCTTATCTACGTCTTCCTCTTCGGGGTTCAGCGTTTTTATCTTTCGGGCCGAGACACCATTGGCGGCCAGAAACGCTTTGGCAGTGCCCAAGTTGCTGTAGGCCGCACCCTCGGACTGAAATCCAAAGTGGGTCAGGTCGTTCTGTTCGAGATCGATCAGCAAAATCTCAGGAGAAAAGTCCCGGGCAATAAACAAGTCGATGAACGCATAGCCGCAACCGATGTCTGCAACCCGATTTGGAGAAATTTGCGCAATGACCGGCTTGAGGGCCTCATACTCCAAATAAAGTACGGCAATCGCGCGCTTAAGCAACAAGAGCCCGCGAGCAGCCACCTCAGCCTCAAGCGCTTTTGGGTTCCCGTTTGACCATTGCCTGACAAGGCTGCCGCCCCGCAGGACGTCGAAAAGCACTTCAGATCGTTGAAGGACGGTATTGAGAATGTCTCTATCGCTGAACATCGACAGATCAAGTTCATCGACAAGCGATGACGCCGCGACCTCCTCCACACGCGTCTCGTCAAAGATTTGCAAATCCGTTCTCCGCTTCTGAATGGTTTGATCTGCCCGACAGATGCCCGACTAGGTCTGTGTTTCGACAACAAGCAGCTTACACCTCGCCTTCCGATCAGGATAAACGGCCCGTGTCATAAAACGGTCCGATACATTAAGGTAGCCACAGACTAGATCTGCTCTCTCTTCGGTGACGACATCGTCGAAAACCAGAACACAACCTGGCGCTGCAAGTTCGGCAAGTCGAGGCATATGGCGGTGGATTTCCTTGTCGTCATGTGTCGCATCACAAAAGATCAGACTATATTTCCGCGAGATTGGTGAATCCAGAAAATCGCCACGAATAATATTGGTCACGTACTTCAGCAGATCATTTGCAAGAAGGTTCTGGATCAGGACCGCAATCGTGCCGCCTGGATGATATACCGCCTGCGCGACCCGACCCTTATCTTTGGACAGGTTAAATGGCTCGTCAAACCTTTCGACCCATTCATCAGCGCTCGTAATGCCAAAATCAACACTGTCGTACTTAAGCGAGGTGCCGCCATCAGTTTCCCGTTGCCGCAAGCCCGCTGCAATCGCGGTTGTAGATCGCCCCAGCCAGGGCCCAACTTCCAAAACATCACCTTTAGCATTCAGCCCGGCGTTGTAGAGCACTGTCAGGTCTTTCGCTGACATCCATCCATTCGGGAAGCCTTGGGGAAGTTTTGGCAATGGCTGACTAAAATAGCGTTGAACAATTTTTGCCGATGCTTCGACTCTGTTAAGGGTCATATTGCGCGCTTTCCGTTATCTGCTCGAAACTCGACCATAGTGATGGCGCAACCACCGGATATTGTCACCCCCGGTACCCAAGGAAGAGAGCGTATCAGTGGACTTTGTTGTCGATTGACACATGACACCTGATCCGTCGTGGCATTCCAGAAAGAAAAAAGGCGACCCACTGGGCCGCCTTCTTCAATTTCGCAATTTGCGGATCGCTTATGCGTTGCCGGTTGCCGAGGCCACATCAATAGTCACGCCGGGGCCCATGGTCGAGCTGACGGCGATCTTTTTCATGTAGGTGCCTTTGGCGCCCGATGGCTTGGCTTTGCTGACGGCATCGACGAAGGCCAGCATGTTTTCCTCGATCTGCTTGGCAGAGAAGGACGCCTTGCCGATCCCGGCATGGACGACGCCGGCCTTTTCAGCCTTGAACTGCACCTGACCACCTTTGGCCGCTTCAACAGCTTCCTTGACGTCCATGGTCACGGTGCCGACGCGAGGGTTCGGCATCAGGTTGCGCGGACCCAGCACCTTACCCAGACGACCGACAACGGCCATCATGTCAGGTGTGGCGATGCAGCGGTCAAAGTCGATCGTGCCGCCCTGAACGGTTTCCATCAGATCCTCTGCGCCGACGATGTCAGCACCGGCCGCCTTGGCCTCTTCTGCCTTTTCGCCGCGGGCAAAGACAGCGACGCGCACGGTCTTGCCGGTGCCATGTGGCAGGTTGACGGTGCCGCGGACCATCTGGTCTGCATGGCGCGGGTCGATGCCCAGCTGCATGGCGATTTCGATACTTTCGTCGAACTTCGCCTTGGCATTGTCCTTCACAAGGCTCGCGGCCTCTTCAACAGAGACGTTGTGCTTGCCGTCGAATGCCGCACGGGCTGCGGTTGTACGTTTACCAAACTTTGCCATTACTTCACCTCAATGCCCATAGAACGGGCAGAGCCCATGATGATCTGCATCGCGCCTTCGATGGAGGTCGCGTTGAGATCCTTCATCTTGGCTTCGGCGATTTCACGCACCTGCTTGGCGGTGATCGAACCGGCAACGGCCTTGCCGGGTGTCTGGCTGCCGGATTTCAGCTTGGCGGCCTTCTTGATGTAGTAAGACGCAGGTGGCGTCTTGATGTCCATCGTAAAGGACTTGTCCTGATAGTAGGTAATCACGGTTGGGCATGGGGCATTCTTTTCCATGTCTTCTGTCTTGGCGTTGAACGCTTTGCAGAATTCCATGATGTTGATGCCGCGCTGACCCAGCGCCGGACCGACGGGGGGGGACGGGTTTGCCGCGCCTGCAGGAACCTGCAGCTTGAGCGTGCCCATAATCTTCTTGGCCATGGGGCCTCTCCTTTTCCAACGCCCTGCCATCGCGATAGCCGGGCTTTTTGTTGTGTGGTCCGGCCGGTCACGCGCGCGCGCCGATGCCTCCCACGGGGTGTCATCCCGCTGGCGGGGTAACAGAGGCGGCGTTTAGGGGTGAATCGGGCGCAATGCAAGGGAATTGTCAGTGTCGATCAGATGCGCCAATTCCCTGCACCCTTCCGTCAAAGACCCTCGGTGCGCCGCACGTTTTCCCGCGGGAAAGGTTTCGAACGCAAGCCACGCTGCGGCGCTGCAAAACGCAAAAAAGGGGCCGCCGGCCCCTTCTCGCTTCGTCACAGATGTGGCGCACCTACTGCTTGGTGACCTGCGTGTATTCCAGCTCCACCGGCGTCGCGCGGCCAAAGATGGAAACGGTCACTTTCAGGCGCTGGTTCTCGTCGTCGACTTCCTCGACCATTCCGTCGAAATCCTCGAACGGGCCATCGTTGACTTTGACCTTCTCGCCGATCTCGAAATGGATGAGCGTGCGCGGGGCCTCTTCGCCTTCCTGCACGCGGCCCAGGATCGCCTGAACCTCTGCGTCGCGCATCGGCATCGGGCGGCCTTGCGGGCCAAGAAAACCTGTGACCCGGTTGATGGAGTTGATCAGGTGATACCCCTCATCGGACATTTCCATATGGACCAGCACGTAGCCGGGCATAAAGCGACGCTCTGCCGTGACCTTTTTGTTGCGACGGATTTCGATGACTTCCTCGGTCGGGACCAGTACCTCGTCGATCTGGTCTTCCAGGCCCTGCTCTTCCGCCTTCTGGCGAATCTGCTCTGCGATCTTCTTTTCGAAGTTGGAGAGAACGCTTACCGAATACCACCGTTTGGCCATCTGTCAGTGCACCTTGTCGTCATCCGCCCCAAGCCGGGGCCATCATTGATTGTTCGCGCGCTTGCGCAGCGGAGTCCCGAAAACAAAAGCGGCGTGCAACTCGATTCGCCGCACGCCATTTTTCAGAAGTTGAAAGCTCTTACCGCTGCCATTGCAGCAATTCAAGAGGCAGGGGAAGATTAGCCGCCGAAGTAGCTGAGCACGCCTGTCAGACCGGTGCGGATCAAAAGGTCGACCAGCGAAAAGAAGACCGCCGTCAATGCCGCCATGATGAACACCATGATGGTGGTCAAGACCACCTCACGACGTGTCGGCCAGACGACCTTTGACACCTCGGCGCGGACTTCCTGAATAAACTTGACGGGGTTGGCACCAGCCATGACGCTATGTCCTTTTGCAGATCAAACGCGACATACGGGCTGGACGGGCCGAATTCAAGTGCCCTTGGCCTCATCTGCGGGGCGCAGCAGCGTCACATCTGGCAGTGCGCCGATCTGTGTCAGTTGCGCGGCGTATGTGGCCGCACTTTGCGCATGCGCATCGGGGCTGAACCCATCAAAGGGTGCAAAGCCGTGATCGACAGACAACAGATGCCGCGCGACCGCGGCAGGCACGTCGATCGTGGTATCATTGGCCCGGTGCAGCACCTCGGCCACGCCCTGCGCCGACAGCCCGCGATTGACGACACGTGGATGCGGGGGCACCAGTTCAGCCGCGGTAGCGGTGCCAACCAGACCCTGCATGATTTGGGGATAGACCGCGCGGTAATCCTCATACCGCCACACGGTGATGGGGCCGATCCCGCTGGTGTTGCGCAGGCTGGTGACCAGCTGCGCCCAGTCGACGCTGGCGAGCGGGTTACGCGTCAGATAGGTGTCCACCGGCATGATCTGCCCGCCGGTCAATGACTGACAATAGGCGGAATTCAGAAAAGAGGTCGGCTGCCGCACGGCCAGAAAAACGGCGATCTCCTGATCCATCGCCGCGGCAAGCGCGCCAAGCCGCTCTGCCGCCGATTTGTAGCGCAGCCGCATGGAACCACCTTTGGGGTAGTTCAGCGGCCCGATGAAATTTTCCTCGCTCAGCACCAACCGACGGGCGCCCTTGGCCAAAGCCGCCAGCTGGTCAGCAGCGCCGCGCTGCGGTGGCGGTGCATCATCACGCAACCCGAACAGCGCCAGCAGGCTGCGGCCAGGCAGGCGAAACCGCTCTGGTCCGTGGTATTGCACACCCATGGCCGCCAACCGGTCTGCTGCGGCATCCAGTGACAACTGCAAATGCGTTGTCGCCGTCTTATGCGCACCGATATGAAAGGCGATCTGACGGGGGGTGACTGTCATGCGGGGCTGATCCTTCAGCATGATGCAGCGCGTTGTGGTCTGGCAGGGGCACCAGGACTTGAACCCGGGACCTACGGTTTTGGAGACCGCCGCTCTACCAACTGAGCTATACCCCTACGACCGGGTGCCGGGTTAGTCCGAAACCCACAAAGGATCAAGAGGGAAGGTGGGCCAAACGCAAGGACGGCGCGCAAATTGCGCGCCGCCTGCTGATTGCCCTTTCAGGCGCAAGGTCGCGGGGTGACAGGGATCAGCACGCAACTTCGCCGAAGGGCGAACGCATCGGTGCGCCTAGCGCAGTGCGACAGTCGTCTCGACAAAGGCCGCGTGGTTCAGATGCACCTCGTAGTCAGCGTCGTGATGGCCCAGAAGCGGCTTGAACAGCGCCGCATCTGTCAGGAACGCGTCATAATCTGCGTCATGCTGGCCATAGACAGCCACACCAACGGCATAACCATTGCTGTCCAGATGGGCGGCGTAATCCGCCTCATACAGACGTGTGGTGTCGGTGTTCAGTACGGTTTCTGCCATCGCCTGACCGGCAATAAGGCCGACAACGGCACCAAGTGTGATTGATTTCAGGAAGGTCATTTCATGCTCCAATACTCGCAAAAAGAAACGCGGCCACCACCGGAATGCATGATGGCCATGATCTTGTGCTGGCAGGCAAAGGGGGCCGTGCTGTGCTGCACATGTGAATTCATTGTGCTGTTTTGATTAAAATTGTGTTCATCACGGGGCGCCATCGCCCGGATACGCGACAGTGGGTCAGACTAGTCGCAATTGTTGCCTTGCTGTGAACCGCAGGTGCGAGGATCCGGCCCGTCACAGATCAGGGGTGCAGACTTGTGTTCCGGCACAGACATGCGACAACGGCACCGCCCCCGACGGAACAGAAGGTCTTGCCGACAGATGTCACTGCGTCGCCGCATTGAACGCTCCGAAACGCTGGCCGCGTTGCTTGCGACCCTAGCAGGGAGCTATCTGTCGTGGTGCCACCGCACGACAAAATGGCAGATTGAGGGGCTGGAGCCGCTCAAGGCCGATCTGGCCAAAGGTCCGGTGCTTTTGGTGATGTGGCACGGGCGCTCTGTCATGGGTGCGCTGCACTGGCCGGTGACGGCGGGGCCGCTGTCCAGCCTCTATGACAAATCCCCGATTGGCCGGGTGTCAGGGGCGTTGCAGCGCCGGGTCGGGCTGCAGGCGATGGAGATGTCACGCAAAACCGCCAACCGCGCAGCCTCGCGTGAGATCCTCAAGCGTGTGAAGGCTGGCGTCAGCATCGGCATGACAGGGGACGGCCCGCTTGGCCCGGCACTGAGGCTGAAGGATGCGCCACTGGAATGGGCGCGTGTGACGGGGATGCCCGTCTATTGCTACGCTTTTTCCACGACGCGGGCGCGGCGGCTTTCCACATGGGACAGCATGCTGGTGCCAAAGCTGTTCGGCAATGGGGCCTATGTTTTTGCCCGCTGCGACATCGACCTGCCGCGCAAAGCAGACGCAGCGGCGCTGGACGTTGCGCGATCACAGTTGCAGGACGCACTGACCGCCGCCGCAGCGCGGGCAGATCAACTGGCCGGCGTGACACCCGCCGACTAGGGTCGTGCTGCCTCCAACGCTGGCAGATCGGCGCCGACGATCGCGGCTTCATGCGCCGCGATACGCGCAATATCCCAATCCCACCATGCGATATCCAGCAGCCGCGCGATTGTGTCGGCCGCAAAGCGCATCCGCAAAACGCGTGCAGGATTGCCGCCGACAACGGCATAGTCTGGCACATCAGCGGTCACAACAGACCCCGCTGCAATGATCACCCCGTTGCCGATGCGCACCCCCGGCATGACCCGCACACCCTGACCAAGCCAGACATCATGGCCGACAATGGTGTCAGGCCCCGGTGCAGGCATGGACGGGCTGGTCGCGCGATCGGCGCCAGAAAAGATCATGAAAGGATAGCTGGAAAACCCGTCATAGCGGTGATTGGCCGAGGCCGTGATAAAGGTGACCCCATCCGCGATCTGGCAGAATCTACCGATGATCAGGCGTTCTGGCGAGAAGTCATAAAGATAAGGTGCCAGATGAAAGGCCCAGTCATCCGGCGCGCTATGGGCGCTGGCGTAGGTATAATCACCCACCGACATCCGGCTGTGCTGAATGGCGGGGCGCAGAAAAACGGTTGTTTCCAGCGGATCACCATCGGCCGTGGTCAGCGGATACATCTTTGATGGGTCGGCAAATGGCATGAGGTATCCTTGCGTGCATGGTCACGGGGGCTTCTATCCATCTTTGGATGGATTGTGCGACCCCCTGTCGCTGTCCTAGACCTTTGCTGCGGCGATCACCGCCGCACGGGATGGCAGGCCCAGCTTCTGCAGGATGGCATGCACATGATCTTTGACGGTGGCCAGTGAAATGCCCAAACGCGCCGCAATTTCCTTGTTCGGATGGCCAGCCACGATCAACCCCGCCACCTCGCGCTGTCGGGCGGTCAGCACAGCGAAAAGGTCGGCACGATCCGGCGCTGCGGTGACGGTGATCAGTGGCGCACCGATGGCCGCAGAGGCCGCCATGTCGATCCGCACATCCGCACCCGGTGCGGCAATCCCGGCCAGCGCGGCGACAGCGCGTGCAGGGATCGGACGCGGCGCATCATCGCACAGCGCGCCAACTGCGGCGGACAATGCCGCCACCATTTTGTCATCCACAGCCATAAAGGACCCCAGTGATGAATCAGATGCCATTAGAGATCACGAACTTCTTTCTGGCAATGCAGGCGGGACCGTCAGGTCTGGCGCTGCTGCAAGAGATGTTCACCGATGACGCGACTTATGTTGAACCTTTCTCGGGCCAGACCGGCGCGCATCAGGGGCCAAAGGCCATCGCGGCGGCCTTTGCCGCCAGCCGCAGCGATGCCTTTGACGATGCAGTCATCACGCTGGGCGATGTGGCGGTCAAGGACGACACTGTGACGGTGGGCTGGACCTGCATCTCGGCCGCGATCCCCGGCGGACAAGGCAGCGGGACCAATGTCTTTCGCATCCGCGACGGGCGCATCTGCAGCCTGACAACCACTTTGGACGGGATGGGTTGATATGAAAAACGCCGATGTCGACAGCTGGCTTGCGGCCTATGACAACCCGATGAAACCCGTGGTCTCCGCGATCCGTGAGGTTATCCTTGCCGCTGATCCAAGGATTACCGAGGCGATCAAATGGCAGGCGCCGACCTTCATCTACAAAGGCAACATCGCGAGCTTCTTTCCCAAGGCCAAAAAACACGCCACACTCATGTTTCATCAGGGTGCGTCAATTCCCGGTGATTTTCCAAACCTGACCGGCGACGGGAAAGAGGCACGATCCTTCAAGGTCGCCGATCTGAATGATCTTGATGGCAAGGCAGACGAACTGCGCCGGATCGTCGTGGCATGGTGTGATCAGCAGGACTGCACAGAGGGGTAGCCACAGGTCAGCGGTAACAGCTTGGCAAACCGCAGACTGTGACGCATGGTGCGGGCGGCGCGCCTTGGTCTGCGCGTTTTTGAAAGTGGCGAGTATCCATTGCGTGCAGTTGCAGACAACCGGTTGATCTGGCTTGACGCCGCCAAGGGCATCGCCATCACACTTGTTGTGATCGGGCATGCGTGGCGCGGGCTTCATTCATCAGGGCTGATCGCAGATGGGCTTTTTCAGGCCGTCGATGGCCGTATCTATGCCTTTCACATGCCGGTCTTCTTCCTGATGTCGGGGCTGTTCTATGTGGGCACAGTGACCCGCCATGCCTTTCCGGCCTATGCGTGGCGGCTGGCCGTGCGGCTTGTCTGGCCGATGGTCCTGTGGACCTATGTGTTTCTAGCGATGAAATATGCCGCTGGCACCATGTCAAACAGCCCCATCAGCCTGTCAGAGGTGTTCCAGCTGCCCTTCCCCGGCGTCGCGCATTTCTGGTTTCTCTGGGCACTTTTGCTGATGTCGCTGGCCCTTTGGCCGATCCGTTTCTTTGTGCAGGGCGGCCGGGTCACATCCCTTGGTCTGATCCTCTTTGCTGTCATCGTCGCCGGGTTCTACCTGACCCCGCTGCCGCCGGGCGTCCACCACTGGATCGGAAATGCGGCATTGCATGCGCCGTTCTTCTATCTGGGCTTATGCCTGGTGCAACAGAACGTTTTGGCCCGATTGCAGCCCATGCAGGGCGGCATCGCAGCGGTGATCTTTGCTGCGCTCTTGTGGGTCTGGCCGATGATTGCACCCGGTGCGTTTCAGACCATCACCGTATTCGCCCTGACCATTGCCTTCATTGTGGTCTCAGCCACATTGCTGGCCTCGCTTCCGCAGGGGGTACTGTCTGTTCTGGCCCGGCTGGGTCAGGCCTCACTGGCGATCTATGTAGCGCATACGATTTTTTCCGCCGCATTCCGCGAAGTGCTGTTTGTGATCGGGATCGACAATGCAGTACTGCACATGGCTGGCGGGACGGCCATCGGGCTGATCGGGCCACTGGTGTTGCTGGCACTGGCACGGGCGACACGGACGCAAAAGCTGTTGGGGATCGGCTAACGGGCCGTCAGGGCTGTCTGGCGCTGTCGCGAAAATGCAGTGGCGGTACGTCCAGCCCCGAAAAACCAAAAGGCCGCCGCATGACTGCGACGGCCTTCTCCATTCTCGCCTGTGCGGGTTCTCGGTGATTGCTGCGCAATCGCCTGCCACCCGCTAGGTGCGTTTGGGCTAAAGCCCAAGCCGCCCCTTACTCGGTG
>JAHDGO010000039.1:0-811 GCA_020627605.1 Yoonia sp. | reverse complement strand
ACCAAAAGGCCGCCGCATGTCTGCGACGGCCTTTCGTTTGTCTTGGCGATGCGGTGGGTTGCACCCATCCTACGTAGGGTGGGTGCAACCCACGCGAGGTCCGATTATTCGGTGATCTTCGACACGACGCCCGCACCGACGGTCCGGCCGCCTTCGCGGATGGCAAAGCGCAGGCCTTCTTCCATGGCGATCGGCGCGATCAGTTCCACGTTGAACTTCAGGTTGTCGCCAGGCATCACCATCTCGGTGCCCGCTGGCAGCTCAACCGTGCCGGTCACGTCGGTGGTCCGGAAGTAGAACTGTGGACGGTAGTTGGCGAAGAACGGTGTGTGACGGCCGCCTTCTTCCTTGGTCAGGATATAGGCTTCGGCTTCGAACTTCGTGTGCGGCTTCACAGAACCCGGCTTACACAGGATCTGGCCACGCTCAACACCTTCACGGTCCACACCGCGCAAGAGGGCGCCGATGTTGTCGCCGGCCTCACCGGAGTCCAGCAGCTTGCGGAACATCTCGACGCCTGTGCAGGTCGTCTTCTTGGTGTCGCGGATACCAACGATTTCGATTTCGTCACCCACGTTGATCACGCCACGCTCGACACGGCCTGTCACAACCGTACCACGGCCGGAGATCGAGAACACGTCCTCGATTGGCATCAGGAACGGCAGGTCAACCGCACGGGCCGGTGTCGGGATGTAGCTGTCGACAGCTTCCATCAGCTTGCGGATCGAGCCTTCGCCGATCTCTTCGTCGCGGCCTTCCATGGCGGCCAGGGCCGAACCCGGGATCACAGGGATGTCGTCGCCAGGATACT
>JAHDGO010000038.1 GCA_020627605.1 Yoonia sp. | reverse complement strand
TCTTCTACTGCCAGGCATGATGTGCGATGCTTTTTGCGCCGCAAATCAGCGCGTTGGAAAGTGAACATGATGTTATTTCTGGCGATATCACTGGCGCAGATACTGTGCCTGACATCGCCAGACAGGTGCTCGCCAGCGCCCCACCGCGTTTCGCACTCGCGGGGTTATCCATGGGCGGGATCGTCGCGATGGAGATGGTGGCACAGGCCCCGGACCGGATCGCTGGGCTTGCCCTGATGGATACCAACCCCAAGGCCGAGGTGGATCAGATCAAGGCCCAGCGCGGCCCGCAGATTGCCAAGGCCGGGGCCGGACAACTGGCCAGCGTCATGCGCGATGAGATGAAACCGCATTACATCGCGGAGGGCGATAACAAGCCTGCTATCCTTGATCTGTGCATGGCGATGGCACTGGACCTTGGGCCCGCCGTCTTTGCCCGCCAGTCGCGTGCCTTGCGTGACCGGCCAGATCAATGCGCGGCGTTGACCCACTACAAAGGCCCTACCCTGATTTTATGCGGGGAAGAGGATAAACTTTGCCCGGTTCACCGCCACACGCTGCTGCATGACCTGATGCCGCACGCCACGCTGATCATCATGCCCCATGTCGGCCACCTGCCGACGCTGGAAAACCCCGACAAGACAACCGCCGCCCTGCAAGGCTGGCTGAAGGAGATAGACCATGGATGACACCCTGCTGACCCTCTTGCGTCGGGTCGATACGCCCACCGTCTGCAACGCGATCGAGGTCGTGGAGGGTAAACGCGGCTTTGATGCCTTCACCCGCGGCACCGTCCTGTGCAGCGCGCCAGAGGCCAGCACCATCGTAGGCTATGCCCGCACCGCCAAAATTGCCGCTGTTGCCCCGCCGACAGAGGCGCCAGAGGTGATCAAGGCGCGGCGCATGGACTATTACCGGCATATGTCCAGCGGCCCGCGCCCTGCCCTTGCTGTGATCGAGGACCTTGATGGCGACGCGGCGATCGGCGCTTTCTGGGGAGAGATCAACACCACCGTCCACAAGGGGCTTGGCCTGTCAGGCGCGCTGACCAACGGGGTCATGCGCGACCTTGGTGATCTGCCGGACGGCTTCACTGTGATCGCTGGCAGCGTCGGCCCCAGCCACGGTTTCGTGCATGTGCGCGAGATCGGGACGCCGGTCACGATCTTTGGCCTGACCGTCGATGACGGCGATCTGGTGCATGCTGACCGGCACGGGGCGCTGGTCATCCCCGCACCCTATCTGGCAGAACTGGGTGCCGCGATCGACAAGCTGCTGGACACCGAAAAGATCGTGCTGGATGCCGCGCGCAAACCGGGGTTCGACTTTGCGGCCTTTGAAACCGCCTGGACCGCCTTCGAAAAAGCCCGGACCTGAGTTTACAACATCGTATATAGCCCGCCAGACTGCGCTGCGCTAAACACATCGGCATGAAAGTCATGCTGATCGAAGATGACCGGGAAACGGCAGAGTTTATCCAGCGGTCACTGACCGAACAAAACTGGACGGTGACGTGGTGCCCCGCCCCCAAGGAGGGCATCCTGCAGCTTGGCGCTGGCGCATTTGACTGCGTGATCCTTGACCGGATGCTGCCTGAAATGGATGGGCTGTCAGTGCTGCAAATCCTGCGCGGGGCGGGTATCGACACGCCGGTCCTGATGCTGACCGCCCTTGGCGGGCTAGACGACCGGGTCACCGGATTGGAAGCCGGTGCCGATGACTACCTCGGCAAACCCTTTGCCATGTCGGAATTGGTCGCGCGGCTACGCTCTATCGCGCGGCGACAGCCACGACAGACGCAGGAAACGATGTTTGAACTGGCTGATCTGACGGTAGACCGCGTGAAACGACAGGCGCAGCGCGGCGGCCAGACGCTTGACCTCTCACCGCTTGAATTCAAACTGCTCGATTGTCTGCTTTGCCACCGTGGCGCGGTGGTGACGCGCACCATGCTGCTGGAAAAGGTCTGGGGCTACAGCTTCGACCCCAAAACCAGCCTTGTGCAAACCCATATGAGCCGGCTGCGCGCCAAGGTCGACAAACCCTTTCCCGCCGAGCTGATCCAGACCGTGCGCGGCGCAGGATACATCATTGATGCAGCTTAACATTATCCTCCGCTCTACCGTGTTTCAGCGGGTGCTGGCCTCTTGCGCGGTCTTCGTCGTACTGACCCTCGCCATCATCTGGACGGTCGGGCCATGGCAGATCAGCCAGATCAAACAAGCGGAAATCGCCACATTGCAAGAGTTCCTGCGCAATGGCGACGACCTGTTTGACGATGGAGGTCCCGACGCCGTGATCGACGCGGTCCGCTGGTCAGAAGAACAGGACGTCTGGTTTGACGGGGATATCTTTGTGATGCTGGAGGAAGAAGACACGCTCTTTGCCTTCCGTGATCCCGAAGGAAACATTCTGGCGGGGTTCAATGGGCTCTGGGCCTCTGACGCGTTAGGTGAAACCACATTGGACCACCCCGAAATTGACGACCCCATTATCAGTCAGGGCATCTGGTTCAATACCGGCCATTCGGTGATTGTCGGGCGCTTTGTGCCAGAGCGGATTGCAAATATTCAGACCTTCATGCGCACAGCCTCTGTCGCGCTGATCGTGATCGTGCTGCCGCTCGCCCTGCTGACGGGGTTCTTTTTGTCGCGCGGGGTGTTTCGCAGGTTGGAAACCCTGTCGAAAACAGCTGAAACCGTGGCACAGGGTCAACTGGACGCACGCGCCCCGCTGACCGGCACCGGCGATGAATTTGACCGACTTGGCGCGGGGATCAATCAGATGCTCAATCAGGTCGAGAAACTGACACGCAATGTCGAGGCAGTCAGCATCGGCGTCGCCCATGATCTGAAAACGCCGCTGGCCAATATCGGCGGCAGGCTCGAACTGATCCGCCGCGATATCACCGATCCGTCCGCGGTGCATGAACACCTTGACGTGGCAGAGTCGCGTCTACGCGGTCTGTTGCGCATCTTTGATGCCCTGTTGCGCATGGGCGAGATTGAATCAGGCCACCGGCGCGCCGCGTTTCAGCCTGTGGACCTCAGCACGCTTTGTACGGAAATGGCCGAAAGCTTCACCCCGCTCTTTGAGGATGCCGACAAGGCGCTACGGGTCGTCATCGCGCCCAATGTCACCGTACACGGCGACCGGGAGCTTTTGGCGCAGCTGATCACCAATATCCTTGAAAACGCGCTGGAACATGCCCGCGATGCAGCACAGGTGCATCTGGTGCTCTCGCAACCCGGCGGGCAGACCCATCTGGAAATCGGCGACGATGGCCCCGGCATCGCACCCGGCGCGACAGAGCGTATCTTCGAGCGGTTCTTTCGCGCCGATGCAAGCCGCGCCACCCCAGGAAATGGGCTGGGGCTATCGCTGGTCAAAGCCATCAGTGATCTGCATCAGGCCGAAATCACGCTATTGGAAGGACGGCCCGGTGCCGTGTTTGCGATTACCTTTCCCAAGGCGTAAGCCGCGTTACAATTTTGTATGAAAGCCGGGTGGCAAATGTAAGCCGACACCCCAATCTGCTATGCTATGATTGGTGCAAGACGGCATTGACGAGGACCCCATGCGCAAGCTGACAACCACTGCAATTGCAACACTGCTGGCGCCGCTCAGCCTTTGGGCTGGCCCGGCCGAAATGACCTTTGAAGAGGCGCGCCATCTGATCGCCCGCACCGGGTTTGGCGCAGCACCTGATGAAATCGCACGGTTCATCGGTATGTCATATGCCGATGGGGTTGATCAGATTTTGGACGGTGTGCAGGGCACGCCAACAAATCCGATGCCGGAATGGGTCAATGGCTGGGCCTACCCGCATGATCAGATCTGGGCCTTGGGCCAGACCCGCACCGACCTTTATTTCAACAACCGCTATCATGACATGCGCAGCCTGCAAAAATGGTGGCTGCGCGAGATGATCGAAACGCCTTCACCACTCACCGAAAAGCTGGTGCTGTTCTGGCATGACCACTTTGCCACCAGCGCAGATGAACACGAACGGCCGCAATGGGCAGGGTTGCAGAACCAGATGTTCCGGACCCATGCGGCAGGCAATTTTGCCGACCTTGCTGAAGGCATCCTGCAAGATCCCGGCATGCTTTACTTTCTGACCAACACAGAGAACCGCGCCGCGGCCCCCAACGAAAATCTCGCGCGCGAGTTTCTGGAGCTGTTTACCCTTGGCGAGGGTCGCGGCTATGACGAGACCGACGTGGTCGAAGCCGCCCGCGCCCTGACCGGGCATACGATCAATACCCAGGGCGGCGACGCCTATGTCTTTGATCACATCGTGCATGATCACGGCATCAAAACCATCCTTGGCAATACAGGGCGCCATAACGCCGACGATCTGCCGCGCATCGTGCTGGACCACCCGTCATTCGGACCCTTTGTGGTCGAAAGGCTCTGGCGCGCATTTGTGTCCCATACCCCCGACCCCGACGAGGTGACGCGCCTTGCTGCAATCTGGCGTGCGGCAGACTGGGAACTCAAACCGCTGTTGCGCGCGATGTTCCTGTCAGACGCATTCTGGGACCCGGCCAACCGCGGCACGATTGTCAAAAGCCCCGTCGAACTGATGGTCGGCAGCCTGCGCACTTTTGGCACGCCATTGCCCTATCTGGATGATCTGCTTTGGGCGGTGGAGGATCTGGGGCAGGAATTGTTCTTTCCCCCGAACGTCGGCGGCTGGCCGGAGGGAACCGGCTGGATCAATGACGCAACCGCCAGCAGCCGCGCGACCATGCTGCATCAGTTGCTGCAGTATGACCCCGATCCGCGTGAAGACAGCGGCGGCATGATGATGTCGATGCAGGGCACTGCCGCATCTGAGCCGATGGCTGACCTACAACCGGATGATCTGGCGGTCGGGCAGGTTTTCGTGACCGGTGCAGAAAGCTTTGGCGGCGGCGCAGGCCATCTTGGCGTCACTCTCTTTGACCTGACATTTCAGGGCAAGCACTGGCGGTCATTGCCGCTCGCGCTCAGTGTGCGTGGACCGCATGATTTCAACATCTCCATGCAGACGTCGGATTGCCCCGATTTTTGCCTGCCGGGGTTCCCTGACCGCTATCAAGACGCCTTTGGCTGGGTGTGGTTTGATGCCAACAACGTCAGAGAGGGCCATACCGACTGGATCACCGAGGACGACGCGCTGTTGCTGGCGACGATCTTTGGGCATCTACCTGCCATTCTGGCGGCGGCACCAGACCAGCATCACTGGTCCGAAACAGCGCAGGCCGAAGGCAGCATGCCCCTTGATGATGCGATCATCGGCGCTGGCTGGCTTGCCGACTTTGCCCAAACGCATTTCGGCACGCCAAAGGGCGAGGTCTACGTCGCGACAACACCCCCGGCGGCCGTGGGCCTGACATCCCCCGACATCACCGGGATGAGCCGCGAAGAAGCAATCGAATATATGGAAGAATACCACGCGCAGATCGCCCCCGGTGCCACACCGGCCTATATCTACCCCGATGCCGGTACTTGGCTTGCTGCCGTTCCCCTTGGTGGTTTCGATAGCAAACGGGCAGAGGCCGCATTGCTGGCCGCGCCGCTACCAGCCGAAGGACAACGCATGGAAAAAACCGCCAGCGACCCAGAGGCACTTTTGCGCGCCATCGTTATGTCGCCCCACTTTCAGTTGAATTGAGGACCCGATGACCCTGACAACGCATCTTTCCCGCCGGCGTCTTTTGCAAACGCTTGGCAGCAGCCTGCCACTGATCACCCTGCCCGGTTTTGTTCAGGCCGCGACAGCCGCGCCCGGCAACGGCAATATTCTGGTCCTGATCGAACTGTCAGGTGGCAACGACGGGCTGAACACCGTCATCCCGCGCGGTGACGATGCCTACCGCGCGCTGCGTCCGCAGATCGGGATTGCCGCGCAGGATATGCTGGGGCTGGATGATGACACCGCGCTGCACCCCGCGATGCGGCCCTTTGCGGACCTGTGGGAACAGGACGCACTGCAAATCGTGCAAGGCGTAGGCTACCCCAACCCCAACCGGTCGCACTTCCGGGCGATCGAGATCTGGGATGCTGGTCTTGGTGCTGATGGCGACGCTGGCAGAGGCTGGATGTCTGCCGCGCTCGACGGTCAGCCGCAACTGGCACAGGATGCTGACGGGCTGGTCCTTGGCGGCAGCATGGGGCCACTGGCCGGTGCGGGCTATTTCTCGGCGCTGCGTGACGCTGATGCATTTCTGGACCGGCATGCAAACCTGCCGGACACCATGCACCCCGTCCGCCCGGCAGAGGCCAGCACGCCCCTTGCCCATGTGCTTGCGACATACGAACGGGCCCGCGTGATGGGCGACACCATTCACCAAAAACTGGTACAAAGCCCGGCCCGCGATTTTGCTTTCCCTGAAACCGAACTGGGCCTGCAACTGCGCAACGCCGCCAGACTGCTTGATGCGGGGATCGAGGTTGCCTCTTTCAAGGTCGTGCAGGGCGGATTTGACACCCACGACAGTCAGCCGAACCAGCACGCCATGCTGCTGGACGAGCTTTCGCAGGCCATCGCCGCATTCCGCGATGCGACCCAGCAAATCGGACTATGGGAAAGGATCACCCTTGTCACCTATTCAGAGTTCGGGCGCACCGCGCGTGAAAACGCCTCTTACGGCACAGACCACGGCACCGCAGCACCGCTTTTTGTGATGGGTGGCAAGGTAAAAGGCGGCTTTGGTGGGCGCGCGCCCTCACTTACTGACCTTGTGGATGACGATCTGGTGCACACAACGGACTACCGCCAGGTCTATGCGGCCCTGCTGGATGACCTCTGGGGGATCAGCGCGCCGCTGTTTGATGCCGGGGAAACGCCACTGAATTTGCTCAGATCAGGCTAAAGTGTGGCGAGAGAATAAACACACCATAAACGTGCACTAACTTTACGCCCGGAAACTATCTTTAAGGATAGGACATAGCAAAATCACCTTCAAACCGCCCGACGATGTTGCGTATAGGAAACCTGTAGAACGTGTAACGAGTATCAAAGGTAGCGGTAAGATGATGAACAAAGTAAATGGTATGGTTGGTTTTGCCTGTGCAGCCTGCGTCGCGATGTTTGCGGCGACAAGCGCCAGCGCAGATGAGATGGTCCTGAACTTCAAGGACTCTGATCTGACAGTGACGGGCGAGTTCATGACTTACGAGAATGAGGGCTATGTCCTCGAAACAGTGATCGGCCGGATGCATATTCCTGCCGCTATGGTGACCTGTGAAGGCAACGATTGCGCAGCCGTGTTGGCAGCAATGGAAGTTGACAGCTAAGTCACCTGATCGTCCGGCGTGTTTTTGCCGGACTTTAAGACAGTAAGATAGCGCCATGAAAACATGTGTTTTCTGGCGCTATTTTCTTTCGTGACCAAGCAATCACAGCGTAACGGCCTGCCCTGTCCGCGCACTTTCCTGCGCGGCCAGTCCCATCGCCACGGCCTTTGCGCCATCGGTCAATGTCACTTCGACCGCGCCTTCGCCACGCACGACGGCGTTGAACCGTTGGTGCTGGTAGAACGTCGATCCGTTGTGATCCCCCGCCGCCAGCAAAGTCGGGTCAACAGGGATCTCTGCCACCAAGGGACCTTTGGGCGCACGCGGGCTGATGATCAGCTGCGGCACAGGTGCCGCGCCCAGTGCCTGCGGCCAGAATCGCCCCGGCCCCGGCACCAGCGCCTCGATCTTGCCTTTCGGACCAACCGCGCTGATCTCTTCCTGATATTTCGACCCTTCAGCGAACATGCACAGTTCCAGCATCGCGCGCGCGCCATGGACAAAGTCCACGATCACATAGCCATTATCCCAGATGTCCGGCGCCTGCCCGTCATAGCGTTCATCGATATGGTTCAGTGACTGCCCGGCACTCGCCATCACGCGCAGCGGCTCATCCTTCAATATCAGCCGCATCAGATCAAAAAAGTGACAGCACTTTTCGACCAGCGTGCCACCTGTCTTGGCATTGAACCGATTCCAGTCGCCTATCTTGGGCAGAAAAGGGAAGCGATGCTCGCGGATCGTCAGCATCTTGATGCCGCCGGTTGCGTGTTCGGCCTGCTCTAGCAGGGCCGCGACGGGGGGCATGTACCGATATTCCATCGCGACCCAGACAGGATGCGGGTAATTCTTGAACAGCGCATCCAGTACGGCGCGATCCGCCGGGTCTGTAAACAGTGGCTTTTCACACAGGATCGGCAGCGGCCGCGCCTCCACGATCTGGCGCAGCTGGCCCACATGCAGAAAATTCGGGCTGACGATGACAACCGCATCCAGTGCCTCATGTGCCAGCAAGGCCTCCAGCGTCTCTGCCACATGCGCATCTTCAGCCAACGTTGCTGCCGACTGCGCCAGATCCGCCACCGGATCATAGACAACCGAAACGCGCCCATGCGGCAGCAGATTGATATTCTGAATATGTTCGCGGCCCATCATGCCGCAGCCGATCAGGCCGTAGTTTACGATATCCACCCGGATTATCCTTTACCCATGCGAGAGATGTAGTTTGCGCGGCTGGCGTCATACCATGTGCGCGAAAATTCGGCGGGCTCTCTGGCAGCTGTCCAGCTGACCCGTTCGATGTAACCGGCCACGTCACCAGCAGCCTGATGATAGGCAGGCGGTGTCCAGTCCGGCAGCGGCGCGACACCGATCCGGTCCTCCACCGCAGCGATGATCAGGAACAGCTTGTGGCGATAGAAGTGATAAAGAGAATCTGACAGATCGCTCAGCGCGACCTCTTCGCATTGCCCGCCATCCAACCAGATTTCTTCCAGCGCGATCTGAACGCCATCCAGCGCCCGCAAACGCACGATGCGATGCCCCTCGGGATCGCCGCCCAGCTTTCGATAGGCGTCCGGTTTCGGCAAACGCGCGACCGACAACACCTCTGCGGTGGGCAGACCGCCGCCTTTCAGCAGTTCCAGCCGGAAAAAGGCATAAACCGAATCCACAACAGGTCGATGACGCACGTAGTTGCCGGACCCCTGCACCCGCTCCAGCAGACCTTTGGCCTCTACATCCGCCAGCGCCTTGCGCAAAGTGCCAACAGCCACGTCCATTTCCGCAGCCATCTCGCGTTCGGGGGGCAGACGCGATCCATCGGCCAGATGCCCTGCGGCGATCTCGCGAATCAGCATCTCGCTCAACTGGATGAATTTCGGCAGGGCCGTACTTTGTGCCACGTGACCCCTCCCCGAGCCTGCGTTGCAAATTGATACACTATTGTTACATTCATTTTCCCATGCTAAGCAAGTGGAAAGACTGCGTCTCTGGGAGGGGAATCATGACCATCGTGCCGGTCACCAGCGCCGATCTGGATGCTGCGGAAGTGTCCTGGTTTTCAGCACTATGCTCTGACGACTATCAGTTTCTGGGCGTGCCTGACGGCGACTTGCGGTCCTCATGGGAACACTGCCGTGACATCGCGCTGACAGCCGAAAAGCAGGGTTTTCGCAATATCCTTGCCCCATCCTCATATCAGGTCGGTCAGGACACGCTGTCTTTTGTCGCCGGCATGGCCCCGCTGACGGACCGGATGAATTTTCTCGCCGCCATCCGCTGTGGTGAGATGCAGCCGATCATGCTGGCCCGTACCGTTGCCACGCTTGACCACATGCTCAAGGGGCGGCTGACGCTGAACGTGATCAGCAGCGATTTCCCCGGAGAGGTCGCCGACAGCGCCTACCGCTACAAACGCAGCCACGAGGTGGTCGAGATTCTGCGCCAGGCCTGGACGCAGGACGAGATTAACCACGACGGCGAGATTTATCAGTTCAAGAATGTGCCCACCGATCCGGCACGTCCCTATCAGCAAAACGGCGGACCGCTTCTCTACTTTGGCGGCTACTCACCCGCAGCACTGGAGCTTTGCGGTGCCCAATGCGACGTCTACCTGATGTGGCCGGAAACCACCGACATGCTTGAACAGCGCATGAAAGATGTGAACGAACGGGCCGCGGCCCACGGGCGCACGCTCGACTACGGGCTGCGGGTGCATATGATCGTGCGCGATACAGAGGCCGAGGCCAAGGAATACGCCGATTACATCGCCAGCAAGCTGGACGATGAATACGGCAAACTGATCCGCGACCGCGCCCATGACAGCATCTCGCTTGGCGTGGCGCATCAGGCGCGGGCACGCGAACTGGCCGATAAATTTGGCTATACCGAACCCGGTCTCTGGACCGGTGTGGGACGCGCCCGCTCTGGCTGCGGGGCCGCCCTTGTCGGCTCAACCGATCAGATTCTCAGCAAAATCGAGGCCTATCAAAAGATGGGCATCCGTGCTTTCATCTTCTCGGGTTATCCGCATATCGACGAGGCTGAACACTTCGGAAAACGCGTGATGCCAGAACTGAAAACCTGCTCTCTGCCTCATGCATACGGGCGGGTGCCGGACGCAACACCAGCCACCCCACTGGGGACAGGACCACGCAAATAATGAACCGTATCAAGATCACCGACGACCTTTCCTTCAGCCGTATCGTCTATGGCATGTGGCGGCTGGGCGACGACAGCGACACCTCGCCCGCCCATGTCCAGGCCAAGATAGAAGCATGTCTGGCACAGGGCATCACCACGATGGATCAGGCCGACATCTATGGCGGTTATGAGGCCGAAGAGGTGTTAGGCAACGCCCTGCGCGTCGCCCCTGCGCTGAAGGACCAGATCGAGATCGTGACGAAATGCGACATCGTGGCCCCCGCCGGGCGCTATGCCGATGCGCCGGTC
>JAHDGO010000481.1 GCA_020627605.1 Yoonia sp. | reverse complement strand
CCACACGATTTCGGTCTGCCAGCGTCAGGTTCTGCGCTGGCGCGATATACCCTTCGCCAGCGGCAATCGCCTCTTCCACGGTGCGCGATTTCATGATCTCAAGCGCGGCTGTCATCGATGTGTCACGGTCCGAAAGTGCCGTCCAGGCGATGGCCGTGACATGGCCCGGCGGGGTGATTGTGCCTAGATCAAACTGCCCGCGTGGCATCACAGGTCCATTGGCCGTCCAGCGCAGGCGCAGGGTCACTGCGGGTGCATCCTTGATGTTGATGATGCTGTCGCGTGTCTCAAACGCGGCCCAGCCATTGGGGCTGCGGTATTCTTCGGGATTGTCGGGGTTCACCTCTTCGATCAGCACATCCTGATCGTCCACATAGGCCGTTGTCAGCCCCCAACCCAGCGTATCGCCGCGCCCTGACAGGACCAATGGCATACCGGGGATCGTACCACCGATCACGCCGCCGCTGCTGAGCTCCAGCCGGGCCAGATACCAGATTGACGGGGCGGTCAGCCCCAGATGCGGGTCATTTGCCAAAAGCGTGGACCCTGTGGCAGAGCGGCTGGCCGCCGCCGCCCATGCATTCGACGCGCCCGCCAGTGGCGGCCGTGTGACAGGTGACAGCGGGTCGTATGCCATGCGCATATTGGGCTGATAGTCCGGCACACCCGGGACAAGTGTGGCGTATTCCGGCAAGGCAGCAATGCCGCTGCCGGGATCATCCGGCAGGATGTCAGCCAGCCGTTCATTGCCAAGCAGCAGCGACGTCCGGGCGCGCAGCACCTCGCTTTCGACATTTGATGTCAGCTGGATCGCCATCAGTTTGAGAATGGACAGGGAATCTGCCGGTTGCCATGGCGCGATCGCATGCCCAAAAAGCCACATTTCTGGCGCGCCGCGCCCACGTGCCCCGGCGTTGACCTCGTTCAGCCAAGCGTTCACGCCTTCGGCATAGGCATCAAGAGCGATCCTTGTGTCATCCGATTGCACCGCAACAGAGCGTGACGCCAGACCGTAAAGGTCATAGCGGCGCATTACCTCGTCTATGCCAAGGGTGCGTTGGCCAAACAGCTCTGACAGGCGGCCCTGGGCTGTGCGGCGCATCATCGTCATTTGCCACAGGCGATCCTGCGCATGGGCGTAGCCCAGCGCAAAGAACACATCTGCGTCAGTTTCACCAAAGATATGCGGGACGTTGGCGTTGTCGCGCACGATCTCGACCGGGGCGGAAATACCTGCCACGGCGGTTTCTGCGTCGTAGTCCGGCAGCGAGCGCGAAAAGAAGTAATAGACCAGCACGATGGTCGCGACGCCCAGCACGATCAGTGCTGTCGCAATACGCATCAGCCAGCGAAAAATTTGCGCCATAGGTCC
>JAHDGO010000480.1 GCA_020627605.1 Yoonia sp. | reverse complement strand
GACCTGGCACTGGTTGCGCAGTTGGGGCGGCATCCGGCGGCACTGGCCACGGTTGGATTGCTGATGGGGCTGCTGGCGCTGGTGCCGGGTCTGCCGTTTGCCCCATTCATCTTGGGCGCGCTGACGCTGGGTGTCTGCGCGGCAGCGGTCGCGCGGGGGCGCAACAGGCTGGCTGCAGCACAGGTGGTGCCCCAGACGCCGGTCGACGACACACCGAAACGAACGGCGATTGGCGATGTGCTGGACCTTGACGATATCCATGTGGAGTTTGCGCCTGACCTCGTGGATATGGTGCTTGATCCAGGTACGGGGCTGGACGCGCGTATCGCCAACATGCGCAGCCATGTGGCCGCTGATTTTGGCGTTCTGCTGCCCGAAATCAGGCTGACCGATAATGCAGCCCTGCCGCCCGGCACTTATGTCGTGAATGTCCAGGGGGTCGAGCAGGTGCGTGACAGGCTGCGCCCGGATCAGATCCTCGCCCTCGTCAACGACAGCGATGATGCCGGACTGACTGGCGATCTGGTGCAAGAGCCTGTCTATGGCGCGCCTGCCCGCTGGATCGACCGCAGCGCTCAGGAAGAGGCCGCATTGGCCGGGCTGACCACCGTGCAACCGGCAGAGGTATTGGCGACGCATCTGCTGGAGGTGGTCAAGCGCAACTTCCCCCGATTGTTGACGTTCAAGGCGCTGCGGCGGCGGCTGGATGAAATGGTGAACCTGACCGACGTCGAGCGTGGAAAGGCCAATCAGCGGATGCTGGATGAGCTGATCCCGGACAAGGTGCCCATGGATGTGCTGCTATCCGTGCTGCGCCTGCTGCTGGAAGAACGTGTTTCGATCCGCAACCTGCCCTTGATCATCGAGGCGACAGCAGAGGGGCGGCAATTGTTTCAGACCGCTGACGGCATTGCTGAACATGTGCGGCAGCGGCTGGGCTTTCAATTGGTTGCCAAGATGCGCCGCGCTGACGGCACCATCCCATTGGTGCAGCTTGCGCCAGAGTGGGAGGACACGTTCACTGCCTATGAAATCAGGTCAGAGCGTGGTGGCGGCGATGTGGCCCTGCCGCCCGAAAGCTTTAACCAGCTTGCTGACGGTATTGCGGAAAAACTTGGTCAGGCTGCGGAAACCGGTGCCTATGCGGCTGTTGTCACCTCGACCCGCAGACGGCGGTTTTTGCGCACCGTCATGGCGGCGAAGGGCATCATGAACCCGGTGCTGTCATTCGAAGAGATCGGGATCGACGCCCGCCCGGCGCTGGTTGGTCTGGTGCCTGCATGATCGCGACCGCGGTAGAGCTGCTGCCGCTCTCGCAGGCGATGCTGTGGACAGGGTTTGCGGTGTTGATCCGTGTCGGTGCAATGATGGCGGTGATGCCTG
>JAHDGO010000037.1:833-11182 GCA_020627605.1 Yoonia sp. | reverse complement strand
CATGGCCAAAGCACCTGCAAAGCAGCTTCCCCTCAGACTTCGCAAGACAGGCAAGACAGATGTGCGTGCCCAGTTTGCGGCACTTTGCTGGCGGATCAAGAACGACAAGGTGCAGGTCTGCCTGATCACCAGCCGCACCCGCAAACGCTGGATCATCCCCAAAGGCTGGCCCATGCACAAGCAGACCCCGGCAGAGGCTGCTGCCACAGAAGCCTATGAAGAAGCCGGGTTGCAGGGTGAAGTCAGCAATCAGTGTCTTGGCATCTACGCCCACGCCAGACCCGGCAAGGTTGGCGGTGCCCCGATCCTGACGATGGTTTACCCGCTGCAAGTCACCCATGTGCACAGCAAATGGCCGGAAAAACACCAGCGCCGACGCAAATGGCAAAGTCTTGAAAAGGCCGCCAAGAAGTTGCAAGAGCCAGAGCTGCAGCGCATCGTCGCGACATTCAGACCGGACCGGTTACGCGCATAGGGGCTGTTGCCGACGTTGCTTGCAGGTCGCGTGAAAAGCCCTATTTATCAAACCAAGCCGATGTTTGAGCAGCCATGATCCGTTTTCATCTTACCTGCGATCAGGACCACCAGTTTGAAAGCTGGTTCCAGTCCGGTGACGCCTTTGACAAGCTGGTTGGCAGCGGCATGGTCACCTGCGCCACTTGCGGATCAACGGCGGTGCGCAAAACGATGATGGCGCCTGCCGTCAGCACATCTTCAGAGATCACCGCCCCAAAACAGACCGATCATCTGGCAGCACTGCGCGACAAGGTCGAAGCCAATTCAGACTATGTCGGCAAGAAATTCGCGCGTGAGGCGCGCGACATGCATGACGGTCTTGTGCCAGAGCGCCCGATTTACGGCGAGGCAAACCTGACGGAGGCCAAGAAACTTGTGGATGACGGTATCCCCGTGATGCCGCTGCCCTTCTTGCCGCGCAAGAAAACCAATTGAAACAACATGAGGCCGCGCCATGAACATTCTGATCACTGGGGCCAATCGCGGGATCGGCAAGGCGCTGTTTGACGCCTATACGATGGCCGGGCACACGGTCTATGGCACCCACCGCGCAGCTGACAGCGGGCAGATGTTGCAGCTGGATGTCACTGATCCGGCGGCGCAATGTGCGCTGGCAACCCGGCTGAAGGGGACCGCCATAGACTTGCTGGTCTGTAACGCTGGTGTCTATCTTGATAAGGGTGAGCGGCTGGAAAACGGCTATCCCGCCGCCATGTGGGCCGACAGTTTTGCCACCAATGTTGCCGGTGTGTTCATGACCGTGCAGTCCGTTCTTTCCAATCTGCGCCTGAGCGATGCAGGAAAAGTCGCCATCATCTCTTCCCAGATGGCGTCGCACATCCATGCGCCGGGCGGCAGCTATATCTACCGCGCCAGCAAGGCGGCGGCGCTGAACCTCGGGCGCAATCTGGCCAGTGATCTGAAATCTGACGGGATTGCCGTGGGTATCTATCATCCCGGCTGGGTGCGCACAGATATGGGTGGCGGCAACGCCGATATCAGCATGGGCGACAGCGCATCGGGCCTGATGGGCCGGTTTGCGGCTTTATCCTCTGATACGACGGGTTGCTTTGAAACCTGGGATGGGCGCGCGCACCCCTACTAACGGATTGCCCTTCCCAGACCGTGGCATTAAAGGGGGCGCTGATTAAGACAGACCTGCCCAAGGACAACCCATGCCAACGCTTGTGATGAAATTCGGCGGCACCTCGGTGGCCAATCTGGACCGGATTGCACGGGCCGCCAAACGCGTGGCCCTAGAGGTTGCCAATGGCTATGATGTGATCGTCATCGTATCGGCCATGTCAGGCAAGACGAATGAACTTGTGGGCTGGGTCAATGATACATCACCCCTTTATGATGCCCGCGAATATGACGCGATCGTATCGTCTGGAGAGAACGTCACCGCGGGCCTGATGGCCTTGCGCTTGCAGGAAATGGATATCGCCGCGCGCAGCTGGCAAGGCTGGCAGGTGCCGGTGATGACGACATCCGCGCATTCCAGTGCCCGGATCGAAGAAATTCCGACGGAACGCATCAACGCCAAATTCGGCGAAGGCATGAAGGTCGCCGTTGTCGCCGGCTTTCAAGGGTTGAGCCCCGAGGGGCGGATCACCACGCTGGGGCGTGGCGGCTCTGACACCACTGCCGTGGCTTTTGCCGCGGCCTTTGGTGCGGAACGCTGTGATATCTATACTGACGTTGACGGCGTCTACACCACTGACCCGCGCATCACATCCAAGGCACGCAAGTTGGACAAGATCGCGTTTGAGGAAATGCTCGAACTCGCCTCACTTGGCGCCAAGGTCCTGCAAACCCGGTCGGTTGAGCTTGCCATGCGTTACAAGGTGCGCCTGCGCGTCTTGTCATCATTCGAAGAACCATCTGACAGCGCAGGCACGCTGGTCTGCGATGAGGAGGAAATCATGGAATCCAATGTTGTGGCCGGTGTGGCCTATTCCCGTGACGAGGCAAAGATGACCCTGATTTCGGTCGCCGACCGCCCCGGCATCGCCGCCGCGATCTTTGGCCCGTTGTCAGATGCCGGTGTAAACGTCGACATGATCGTGCAGAACATCTCGGAAGAGGGGCGGACGGATATGACGTTTTCCTGCCCTGTCGATCAGGTGATGCGTGCCGAAAAGGCGATGCAGGACGCCAAAGAGAGCGGTGATATCAACTTTCACGATCTGGTTGCCGACGAAGGTGTCGCCAAGGTCAGCGTTGTTGGCATCGGCATGCGCAGCCACACCGGTGTTGCCGCCAAGATGTTCAAGGTCCTCTCAGCCGAGGGTGTAAACATCAAGGTCATCACAACCTCCGAGATCAAGATTTCCGTGTTGATCGACAGAAAATACATGGAACTTGCCGTGCAGGCCCTGCATGATGCCTTTGAATTGGAAAAGGCAGGCTAAACACCCACAGGTGCGCCTGCCGTTTTGGGGGGCGTATGCCGGAACGGTTTGAAAGTGAAAGCCGCAAGCTGCTGGGCCGTCTGCGCGAGGCGCTGGCCGCTGACGGTGCCGGGCAGGAACGCCTTGATGCAGTCGTCAAGCTGATCGCCGACAGCATGGGCACGGAAGTGTGCTCTATCTACCTTTTCCGCGACCCTGAAACGCTTGAGCTTTGCGCCACCAAAGGCCTGCAGGCAGAGGCCGTGCACCAGACGCGCATGCGCCTCGGCGAGGGTCTTGTAGGCCGGACCGCCAAAAGCCGCACAGTCACCAACACCGCCGATGCGCCTGCCGCCAAAGGCTTTCGCTATATGCCGGAAACCGGGGAAGAGCGGTTCTCGTCCTTCTGCGGCGTGCCGATCCAGCGGCTGGGCGATGTCTTGGGCGTGCTGGTGGTGCAGTCCAAAGCCGCCCGCAAGTATACACCTGACGAGGTTTACGCCCTCGAAATCGTGGCCATGGTCATCGCCGAAATGACAGAGCTTGGCGCGTTCGTCGGCGAAGGTGCCGCCCTGTCGGCCCGCCACCAGCAACCAGTGTTACTGCGCGGGTCAATCGCGCAGGAAGGGGCCAGTGAAGGCCAGGTCTATCTGCACGAACCACGCGTTGTCGTAACGAACCCGATCTCTGACGATCCCGAAACCGAACTTGCGCGCCTGCGCGACGCCATCGACAGCCTGCGCAAGTCGGTCGACAACATGCTGGTCGGTGCCCGCGCCGTGGACCCTGATCAGGCGCAGGTGCTGGAAGCCTACCGGATGTTCGCCAATTCATCCTCATGGCTCAAGCGGATGGAAGAGGACGTGCAAAACGGCTTGTCGGCCGAGGCTGCGGTGGAAAAGGAACAATCACTGGCACGGTCACGGCTGTCGAAGGCTGGCGACCCTTACCTGCGTGAACGGCTGCATGATCTGGATGATCTGTCAAACCGGCTGCTGCGCACCCTGACCGGTCAGGGGGCTGACGCGCAGGCGGATATGCCAGACAACCCAATCCTTGTGGCCCGCAACATCGGACCGGGCGAATTGCTGGAGTATGGCAAGAAGATTAAGGGGATCGTACTTGAGGAAGGCTCCGTCGGGTCGCACGCGACCATCGTGGCCCGCGCCTGGGCGATCCCTCTGATCATCAACGCGCGCGGTGTGACGCGCGAGGCGCTGAATGGTGACACGATCCTTGTGGACGGCGAACAGGGCATTGCGCATCTGCGCCCTGATGAAACGGTCCACAGCGCTTTTCGCGACAAGATCGAGATGCAGACGCGCGCGCAGGAACGCTATGCCTCGATCCGCGATCTGCCGGCGGAAACCAAGGACGGCACTGTCATCAACCTGCATATGAACGCAGGCCTGATCGCTGATCTGCCCTCTCTGGAGGGATCAGGTGCCGAAGGCGTGGGGCTGTTCCGGACGGAGTTGCAGTTCCTGATCCGCAACCAGATGCCGAAACGGGCAGAATTATCGGCGCTCTATTCCCGTGTGATCAAGGCCGCAGCTGGCAAGCCGGTTGCCTTCCGCACGCTGGATATCGGGTCTGACAAGGTGCTGCCCTACATGAAACCCAATGATGAGCCGAACCCGGCGATGGGTTGGCGGGCGATCCGTGTCGGCCTTGATAAGCCGGGCGTGCTGCGCATGCAGCTACAGGCGCTCTTGCGTGCTGCGAATGGCGCGCCATTGAAGGTGATGTTCCCATTCATCACCCAGATCACAGAGTTCCGCGATGCCAAGGCCGAAATGGACAAGGCCATCGCCCGCGAAAAGGTGCTGGGCCACGCGGTGCCGGACCAGCTGGAGGTCGGCGCGATGCTGGAAACCCCGTCACTGGCCTATGCGCCGGATGCGTTTTTTGATGAGGTCGATTTCATCTCAATCGGTGGCAATGACCTCAAACAGTTCTTTTTTGCCGCCGACCGCGAAAATGAACGGGTGCGCAAACGCTATGACACGTTGGACGTCAGCTTTCTGTCGTTCCTTGAGCATGTGATCAAACGCTGTGCCGCCAGCAATACGCCGCTGTCATTCTGTGGCGAGGATGCCGGTCGCCCGGTCGAGGCACTCTGCTTTACCGCACTGGGCCTGCGCAGCCTGTCGATGCGTCCTGCCTCTGTCGGGCCGGTCAAGCATCTGTTGCGCCGTGTCGATCTGACAGAGGTGAAAGAGATTATGGAGAAGGCGATTGCCAAAGGCGATCAGTCCGTCCGCCGCGCCGTTGCCGATTGGCTCGTTTATCAGGTCTGAGGTAGCTTGCCTGACGCCAGCACAGCATGGAAATGGTCGGTGACGGCCTCTTCCCCATAGGTGCGGGCCAGCTTGCGCAGTCCGAAATGCACATGGGCCATGGCGACATAATAATCGATAAAGGCATAGTTGGTCCCTGCCCCCGCCGCCGCGCCCAGCACAGGCACCGCCTGAGTCGCCAGCTTTTGTGAAATCACGGCAGCAAAGCGGGGCGCAACCCTTGCGATCAGCCCGTTCACCGCAGCCCCGGTAATGCTAAGCCTTGCACCAATGAACGCGGTATCAAGGCTGTCATCGCCTGTACCCGGCCCACCGGCACCAAATACGGCCAGACAAGCCAATCGGGTTTCTTCCGCATCGGGGTCTTCGCCGTAGCTGACCGCCACGTGATGCACCGCGCGAAAGATCATCGTGGTCGAAACCGGCAATTCGGCAATGGCTGTGGGCAGCCCGCCGAACCCACCCAGCGCGCCGGACAGCGTGCCAAGTATTTTATGCACCCGGTCAGAGCCGATGTTCTGCCCCACACCACTGCGCGACTTGTGCGCCACGTCAAAGCTTTGACGCAGGGCCGCGCGCGCCAGTTCATCCACCTGCGCCCGCGTGCCACCCGGCAACAGTTTGAGCATGTCATCAACCTGTCCACCAACAAAGTTGATCGCCGACATCAGCACGCCATTGGCGCGCTTCTGTTTGGCAGCGAGGGCGGCAATTTCGTCAAGCACATCCGCTGGCAGCGGCTTTGGGTCACTGGCGGGGTCGGCGTGATCTATCTCTTGGTTTGGTTGGTCCATGCAAGGATAGATATGGCTGGCGCGCCTAATTGCAATCGCGCCATGATGTGACGGTGCCAGCGATCCCGTCCCAGGCCCCGTCCCGCAATGCCATCCCAAGCACCCGGTCTGGGTTCGTCGGGGGCGGCATGATGACGTGATCAAGCCGGGCAAAACCAAAACGCCCGTAGTAGGGCGCATCGCCAACCAGCATGATCCGCGCCCAGCCCTCGGCGCGTGCTTTTTCCAAACAGCTTTGCATCAAAAGGGCCGCCAGACCTTCGCCCTGCCGCGTTGGATGCACGGCAATCGGGCCCAGCAGCACGGCTTCCGCACCCGCCACGCGCACCGGCCAGTTGCGCACAGCACCACCCAAAATCCCGCTTTCATCACGCGCCACCAGACAAAGTGGTGCGATGGCATCCACCCCGTCGCGCAGGCGGTAAGACGACAGCGCCGACCGGCCCGGGGCAAAGCACAGGTCGTAAAGCGCCTCGACCTCCCACCAGTCTTCCGGGGTTTCTTCTGCCAGTGTCATGGCCATCGTTGGCGGTCCGTCTTCCCTCTGGCCTTTGGCTTGGGCAGAAGCTACCCAAAGCGCGACGCAAACAAAAGGCATCGCGATGTTTTATCAGCCAAAAGACGGCCATGGTCTGCCGCACAACCCGTTCAACGCTGTGGTGACACCCCGCCCCATTGGCTGGATCGCGACCCGTGGCAGCGATGGTCGTGACAACCTTGCGCCATATTCGTTTTTCAACGCTGTCGCCTATGTCCCGCCGCAGGTCATGTTCGCCTCGACCAGTGCCAAGCCCGACCGGGGTGACACAAAGGACAGCGTTGCCAACATCCGTGATACGGGCGTCTTTGCCGTCAACATCGTCGAATATGCCGCGCGCGATGTCATGAACCAGACCTCTGGCACCTGGGATAAGGAGACGGACGAGTTTGCGCTGGCCAATATCGAGAAGGCCGCGTGTCAGACCATCAACTGCCCCCGCGTGGCCACAGCGCCCGCCACGTTGGAATGCACCCTGACACAGATCGTTCAATTGCCCGGAGAGGCGAATTTTGCTGTCTTCGGCGAAGTGACAGGCGTCCATCTGCGTGACGATTGCATCGTTGATGGCAAGTTCGATGTCACCCGCTTCAATCCGCTGACGCGGCTGGGGTACCGCGACTATTCCGTCATCCGCGAGGTTTTTAGCCTAGAGCGCCCCGATGACTAGGACGGCTGTATACGCCGCATAGGCACCGACAAAGGCAACGCCTGCCCCGCGCCCAAGACGTCCCGTGGCCAGCATCAGTGCGGCAGGTGCAAGTGCCGCCAGTGCGAATACCCAAAGGCTCAGGCCCAGCATTTCGGCCGGGACGGTCAATGGGTAGACCATGGCGGTGATGCCCAGAATGCCCAGCACGTTGAAGATGTTGGACCCGATGACGTTGCCAACGGCGATGGCCCCCTGTCCCCTGCGTGCGGCCATCACGGTCGTCACAAGCTCTGGCAGAGAGGTGCCAACGGCCACAATGGTGAGGCCGATCACCGCGTCAGAGACGCCAAAGACCCGTGCAATGGCGCTGGCCCCATCGACAAGCCAGCCTGCCCCCAACACAACACCGGCCAGACCAGCCAGAAAGTAGGCAAAGCCCTGCCAGAGCGCGCCACCCGCTGGCAGATCGTCAGCCTCTGCCGTGCCGGTCAGCAACGTCCAGACAAGATAGACCACAAGAACCCCGACACACAGCAGACCCGCGCCGCGCCCAACACTGCCGGACAGCATCAGCACGACACAAAGTGCGGTGACAGCCAGCATCACCCAGCCGTCGCGCCCAACCACGGCTTTGGCCGCAACAGGCGCAATCAATGCGGCAACACCAAGGATCAGCAGCACATTGGCGATATTGCTGCCCAGCACGTTGCCCAGCGCGATCCCCGGCAGACCGTCGCCAGCAGCATAGAGGCTGGTCATCAGCTCTGGTGTCGAGGTGCCGAAACCGACCAGTGTCAGCCCGATCACCATGGGCGACAGCCCGGCCCGTTGCGCCACGATCACGGCACCGCGCACCAGTGCCTCTCCCCCCAGAAGAAGGGCCACAAGCCCACCACAGACCAAAAGCAGATCGGTTAGCATCGCGTCAATCCAACGGCCACCCGGCAGATTGCCCGCGCCGCTGGCCAGTCGGACGCAAGGGGTAAATGGTGTGACCTGCGCGACCCTGCAAGGGGTCAATGCCCGCCGATAATGCCTGTCTTGACGTTGTAGTCGACAGCCAGCGCATAGTCAGGGTCATCATCGCTGTCGACAACCAGATGGCCGGCCTTGGACAGTAGTTTGTGACAATCGCGGCTGAGGTGGCGCAGCTGGATTTCCTTGCCGGCTTCCTCGTATCGCTGGGCCAATGCCTCGATCGCCTGCAAGGCAGACTGGTCTGCAACGCGGCTGTTGGCAAAATCGACGATCACGACGTCAGGGTCGTTTTCGACGTCAAAGATTTCCATGAACCCGTCAGAAGAGCCAAAGAACAGCGGCCCCTGAATTTCATAGACCTGCGCACCGGCAGCGGTACGGCTTTCGCGTTTGATCGCATGAATGCGGGTGGCGTTCTGCCACGCATAGGCCAGCGCGGACACGATCACACCGACCACAACCACAGTCGCAAGATCAGTCGCCACCGTGACGATGGTGACAAGGATGGTCACAAAGGCATCCGTCTTGGGCACCTTGCGCAGGATCGTCAGAGAATTCCATGCAAAGGTCCCGATCACGACCATGAACATGACGCCGACCAAAGCGGCAAGCGGGATCTGTTCGATCAGGCCGCTGGCAAACAGGATGAAGGCCAGCAGGAACAACGCTGCCGCGACCCCGGCGACGCGGGTGCGCCCGCCGGATTTCACGTTGATCATCGACTGACCAATCATCGCACAACCGCCCATGCCGCCAAAGAAACCCGTCACGGTATTCGCGGCACCCTGTGCGAGGCATTCCTTGGAGGCACCACCGCGCTGGCCCGTCATCTCGCCCACAAGGTTCAGTGTCAGCAGGCTTTCGATCAGGCCAATGGCCGCCAGGATGACGGCATAGGGCAGAATAATCTCAAATGTTTCCCAGGTCAGCGGTACCATAGGGATATGAAAGGGCGGCAAACCGCCTTCGATGCTGGCCAGATCACCGACCAGTGGCACATCAAGACCGAAACCGATCACGATGGCAGCCACGATGCCAATTCCGGCCAGCGGCGCGGGGATGATGTTGGTGAATTTCGGCATGATCCAGATGATCGCCATGGTCAGCGCCACAAGCGCCAGCATCAGATACAGCGGTGCCCCTGACAGCCATTCACCATTGGCCATACCATGCCCACCGCCACCATGGGCCGTGCCGGGCACCTGAAACTGCCCCAGTTGGGCAAGGAAAATCACGATGGCCAGCCCGTTGACAAAGCCCAGCATCACCGGATGCGGCACAAGGCGGATGAACTTGCCCCAGCGCATGATCCCGACAAAGATCTGGATCAGCCCCATCAGGACAACGGTGGCAAAGAGGTATTCAACACCATGCAGCGCGACAAGGCTGACCATGACCACGGCCAGAGCCCCGGTTGCACCAGAGATCATCCCCGGACGTCCGCCAAAAAGGGCGGTGATCAGCCCAACGATGAAAGCAGCGTAAAGCCCTACCAGTGGCTCTACCCCGGCGACAAAGGCAAAGGCCACGGCCTCTGGCACCAGCGCCAATGCAACAGTCAGGCCTGACAACAGCTCTACCCGCAAGGTGTTCGGGGTCATCGGGCTATTGGGATCGCGAAGCAGTAGATTGTCAGCGAAACTCGCCAAGAGTGCGCGGGCCATGGAATGTCCAGTCAGAAGGAGGATTTTGCGCGCAACTATCGCAGCCACAGGCAAATGTCACCCCTGCCATGGCCCGAAAATGCTGTGTTGCAGCAATTGCATGGGTCTGCGGGCTTCCCTTTCGGGGCGAGCAGGCTAATCTTGGCAACGGGACGGCGACAGGACGGGGCTGACATGCACACCAAGATCGGGATCATTGGCGGCTCTGGCATCTACAATATGGATGGCCTGACAGACGCGACATGGGTCAAGGCCGACAGCCCATGGGGCGCGCCATCTGATGAGGTTCTGACCGGGCAGCTGGACGGGGTCGATATGGTGTTTTTGCCACGCCATGGGCGCGGCCATCTGCATACGCCCACAACCGTGCCTTACCGCGCCAACATCGACGCGATGAAACGGCTGGGCGTCACCGATATCATCAGTGTCAGCGCCTGCGGGTCATTCCGCGAAGAGATGGCGCCGGGCGATTTTGTCATCGTGGATCAGTTCATTGACCGCACCTTTGCTCGCG
>JAHDGO010000037.1:0-823 GCA_020627605.1 Yoonia sp. | reverse complement strand
AAAATCGTTCTTTGGTGACGGCTGCGTCGCTCACGTCAGTGTGGCCCACCCGACCTGCCCGCGCCTGTCCACCGCCTGTGCAACAGCGGCGCGCGATGCGGGCATCACCGTCCACGATGGCGGCACCTATCTGGCGATGGAGGGCCCGCAGTTTTCAAGCCAAGCCGAAAGCAAAATGTACCGGTCATGGGGCTGCGATGTGATCGGCATGACCAATATGCCAGAGGCCAAATTGGCCCGAGAGGCCGAGATTTGCTACGCCTCTGTCGCGATGGTCACGGACTATGACAGCTGGCACCCCGACCACGGCGCGGTGGATGTGGCAGAGGTGATCGCAACATTGCAGGGCAATGGGACCAAGGCGCAGGATCTGGTCAGCCGCCTGCCCGGTCTTCTTGGCCCGGACCGTGCGCCCTGCCCCCATGGCTGCGACCGTGCGCTGGAGTATGCGATCATGACCGCGCCAGAGAAACGTGATGCGGAATTGATGGCCAAGCTTGATGCGGTCGCAGGCCGCGTCCTTTGATCCTTCCAAACCGAAAGATTCCTATGAAAACCGTTCAGGACTACATCCGCACGATCCCTGATTTTCCGCATGAAGGGATCATGTTCCGCGATGTCACCACGCTGTTCAACGATCCGCGCGGGTTTCGCATTGCGATTGATCAGTTGCTGCACCCCTATGCAGGTCTTGATATCGACAAGGTTGTAGGGCTGGAGGCGCGGGGGTTTATCCTGGGCGGAGCCATTGCACATCAGTTGTCTGTCGGCTTTGTCCCGATCCGCAAGAAAGGCAAACTGCCCGGTGCAACCATTGAGCAGG
>JAHDGO010000479.1 GCA_020627605.1 Yoonia sp. | reverse complement strand
CACCAGCACGTCTTTCATGGTGCCTCGCGTAATCGCACCGTCATCGATCAGACGTTTGACGAACTCAATCGCCCGCAATTCGCGCAACAAAGAGCTGTTGAAGCTGATCTCGTTGATGCGGTTCTGGATCGACTGGGTGTCTTTCGGCAGCTCCTCGCGGTAAAGCGGATTGATATTCACGATCAGCAGGTCGTCAGGCAGGTCATTGGCAAACAACGGGAAAAGCGCCGGGTTGCCGGTATAGCCACCGTCCCAGAATGCCTCTACCTCGCCAGTTTTTGGGTCTTCGAACTCCACGGCCTGAAACAGGCTTGGCAGGCAGGCAGAGGCCAGAATGACCTCTGGCATGATCTCTTCACCTGTAAAGACCCGGATCTTGCCTGATCTGACATTCGTGGCGCAGACATGCAGGCTGGGCCCCGCTGTGGCGCAGACGGCGTCATAGTGGAACTTCTCGACAATCCGCTGCAAGGGGTTCTGTAATGTCGGTCCGTAGATATAGGGCGACATCAGCCGGGTCGTCATGTCAAAGGCCGCGTAGGCGGGCGAATATTCCATCGCCTTGGCCCAAAGCTCTGCCGTTGGGGTCGCCGCGCTCATCCATGGGGTGAACATCGGGTCGGTGATCGCGCCGATCTGCGTCCACAACCAATCCAGGTTTTCCAGCGCCCCTGCCCGGCCATTGGCCACCCAACCGGATTTCAGCGCAGCAGCGTTCAGTGCGCCAGCGGATGTGCCGGAAATTGCTGCAATTTCGATATCTTCGTCTTGCAGTATCCGGCACAATACGCCCCAGGTGAACGCGCCATGCGCGCCACCGCCCTGCAGTGCGAGGTTGATCTGTTTCACAACGCGGTCCAGCCGCCATCAACCGAGATCGTGGTGCCGGTGATCTGTGCCGCCGCGTCCGATGCGAGGAAGACAACCGTGCCGCCCAACTGTTCGGTCGTTGCAAATTCCTTCGACGGCTGCCGTTCCAGCATGACGTTCTTGATCACGTCCTCACGGGACATGTTGTATTCTTTCATCGTGTCGGGGATTTGCGATTCCACCAGTGGCGTCAGCACATAGCCCGGGCAGATCGCGTTGCAGGTGATGGGCTCCTGCGCTGTCTCAAGGCCGATGGTCTTGGTCAGCCCGACGATGCCGTGTTTCGCCGCGACATAGGCCGATTTGTAAGGCGATGCCGTCAAACCGTGGGCAGAGGCGATATTGATGATCCGGCCATAGCCCTTTTCGCGCATGCCGGTGACTGCCGCGGCGATGGTGTGAAATGCGGAACTGAGGTTGATCGCGATGATCGCATCCCATTTGGCCGTCGGAAATTCTTGCACGGGCGCAACGTGCTGGATGCCGGCATTGTTCACCAGAATATCGCACCCACCTGCAGCGAC
>JAHDGO010000036.1 GCA_020627605.1 Yoonia sp. | reverse complement strand
AGGGGAAAGAGATGACTGAATTCATTGGAAATTCAGGCAAGCCGATCAAATTTGGCGCAATCAGATCGCCGCTATTGCGTCGCTTCCAACCCTTCCGGCTGACCAACCACCACGAAATGCAGGTCGTCGGGCTGTAACAGCTCTGCCGCGACGCGGTTCACGTCTTCCAGTGTCACGTCTTCGATGAAATCGTTACGGTTGACCACATAATCCGGTGGCAGCCCGATCATCTGCATGCCGACCATGATCCCTGCAATCTCGTCATTGCCGTCAAAGCGCAGCGGGTATTCGCCCGTCAGATAGGTCTTGGCGAGGTCGAGTTCCTCGGCGGTCATCCCCTCTGTGGCCATCCGCGCCCATTCATCGCGGGTCACGGCGATGGCTTCGGCAACTGTGGCGTTGGAAGAGGCAACTGAACCCAGCATCATTTCGGCATGAAACTTCGGCACAAGGAATGTGCGGATGCCGTATGTCAGCCCGCGCTTTTCGCGCACTTCGGTCATCAGCCGCGATTCAAACCCGCCAGCGCCAAGCACATGGTTCAGGATATAGGCGGCAAAGAAATCAGGATCATCGCGTTTCAGCCCCGCATGGCCGAACAGCGCAACCGACTGCGGCGTTTCATAATCCACGATGGTCACGCCACCTTCCAGCCCAAAGGCGATATCTTCGGGCAAGGGGGGGCCTTCGGCAGGCAATTCGCCCAGCAGATCATCCAGCATCGGGCCGACCTCTGCCACGGTGATGTCACCGACAACCGACACATACAGCCTGTCGCGGGTCAGCGCGTTGCGGTGGGCGGTGAACATGTCATCCTGCGTCAATGCAGTGACACTTTCCAATGTCCCGTCTGGCGAGGTCCCATAGGGGTGTTCGCCAAAGGCTGCGGCATCAAAAACCGCACCGGCAATGCTGTTGGGGTCCTTGGCGTCACTGGCTATGCCTGACAAGACCTGCGCCCGGACCCGGTCCAGCGCCTCTTGATCAAAGCGCGGGTCGGTCAAAGCTGCACGCAAAAGCGCCAGCGCTTCGTCCTGATTTTCAGTCAGGAATTCGGCAGAGATCGATAACGTGTCGTCGAAGGCACGAAAGCTGTACCGCGCGGCCAAATCCTCACGCGCGCGCTGGAATGTCTGCGCATCCATGTCACCTGCGCCTTCTTCCAGAAGGGCGGTCATCAGATTGGTGGCCCCGCGTTTGCCGGGCAGATCAAGCGCCGCGCTGCCGCGAAAGCGGATTTCCAAAGCGACAAATGGGATCGAGGGCTCCTCGACCACCCAGGCGTTGATGCCGCCGGGGGATGTCACCTCTTTGATATCAATTTCGGCACGGCCAATGGTCGCCATCAGGCTCAGGCAGAGGACAAGGAAAAGACGCAGCATTACATGGCCTCCGCTTCTTCTGAGACGACCCAGCCGGTCACCGACTGGTCGCGATTGAACACTTTGGCAGCGACTGCTTTGATTTCCTCTGCCGTGACCTCTTGCAGGATTTGTGGCCAAGCCTGCACATCATCCACCGTCAGGCTTTGTGTCAGGGCGGCGCCATAGCGGCGGGCCAGCCCGGAAACATCATCGAGGGCATAGACCTCTGACGCGCGCAACTGCGTGCGGATGCTGTCCATGCGGGCGGGGTCGATCTCGCTGTCCATAAAATCGGCGATGACCTGATCCATCGCCGCCTCAGCCTCTGACAGGGTCACGTCCTCTGATGGGACAACGGCAAAAGAGAAAACCGTCGTATCAAGGCTGCTGCCGGAATAGCTGGCGTTCGTGTAGATCGCGGTCTGGCTGTCGAATTGCAGCGCCTGCCCCAGATCAGAGGAAAATGGCGACCCGCCCAGCAGCTCGGCCAGATAGACCAGTGCTGCAGCTTCTTCCTGCGCGCCGGGATCGCGTTCCGGGGCCAGATAGTTGCGGATCAGAAAGGGCTGACTGACGCGGGGATCAACATAGGTGATCCGACGCTCTGCCCGTTGCGGGGGTTCGCTGGGGCGTTCGCGCACCGGCAGTTGGTCCTCGGCCGGGATCACGCCGTAATACTGCTCTGCCAGTGCAAGAACCGCGTCGGGTTCAACATCACCGGCGACAACAAGCACGGCATTGTTGGGCGCATAGTAGAGGTCATAGAAATCCAGCGCGTCCTGCAGGCTGAGGTCTTCCATCTCGTGCTTCCAGCCGATGATGGGCACGCCGTAGCGGTGGTTCTGGTACAGGGCGGCGGCGAACTGTTCGCGCGCCAGCGCATTGGGGCTGTTTTCGGTTCGCTGATTACGCTCTTCCAGAATGACCTGTCGCTCTGTCTCGACATCGGCCTCGGTGATCCGCAGGTTGTTCATGCGGTTGCTTTCCATCTGCATCATCAGTTCCAGACGGTCAGCTGCAACGCGCTGAAAATAGGCCGTGTAGTCATAGCTGGTGAAGGCATTGTCGCTGCCGCCATTGGCGGCGACGGTGGCCGAAAATTCACCGGGGGCCAGCACATCGGTGCCCTTGAACAACAGATGTTCCAGAAAATGCGCAACGCCAGACGCGCCAACAGGTTCGTCCGCTGACCCGACCTTGTACCAGACCATATGCACGACGACGGGCGCGCGGTGGTCTTCGATCACCACAACCTCCATCCCGTTATCAAGGGTGTAGGTCGTGACCTCTTCGGCACTGGCCGTCGTGGCGGTAACAAGCATCGTGAGGCTGGCAAGCAATCGTTTCATGGGTGCCCTTTTCAACTGTGGTTGCCAAGGAACCTACGCCGACTGGCGCATCCTTCAAGGTGCCATACGCGGATGTGAGGTGGGGTTACTGCGTGGCGCGGTTGCCGCCGCCGGGTGTTGGCGCAGGCAATGTCAGCACAGGCGGCACGACCAGCGGGTCAGCGGGTGTCACCAGAAAGCTGCTTTGCTCTGGCCCGATGGCGCGGAACGGCATACGGCCATCGTCGCTGCGGCTGCACCCGGCAAGGGCGGTCAGGATCAGGAAGAAGGCAGTTGCGCGCATGGTCACTTTCTTTGCTCTTGGCGAGCCAATCTCTAGCCTATCGTTCGGGCGAGGTCACGCCGCTTTCTTCTTGTCGTCGGCCAGAAAGGCCAGTCCGACCGCGCCGACAAAGATCGCGATGTCAGCCACGTTGAAGGCATAGGGGTTGTTGATCCCGCAGCAGGACATGTTCAGGAAATCCGCCACAGCACCGTAAAGCAGCCGGTCGATGACATTCCCCATGGCCCCGCCGATCAGAAATCCCCCAGAGACATAGACCCATTTGGTCCCGCCGATCCGCGACAGCCACCAGATGACAAAACCGGTGATGGCAAATGCGACACCGATCAGCACCCAGCGCATGTCGAAATCGGCAAAAAGCCCAAAGTTCACCCCGCGGTTCCACGCCATGCGGAACTCCAGAAACGGTGGCCAGACCGCGATCCGCCCATCGGCGTCATTGATCAGCCCCAGCCAGTGGACGACGACATATTTCGTCACCTGATCCAGCAGGAAGATCCAGAAGGCTGTCCAATACATTAACCGCATCACAATGCCCCTAATGCCGGAAGTGGCGCATGCCGGTAAAGACCATGGCGATGCCTGCCGCATCCGCCGCTGCGATCACCTCATCATCGCGCATCGAGCCGCCGGGCTGGATCACGCAGGTGGCGCCTGCGGCTGCGGCCTCCATCAACCCGTCAGCGAAGGGGAAGAAAGCGTCAGAGGCCACGGCAGAGCCTTTGGTCAGCGGCTCCGGCAGGTCCATCGCCTCTGCCATGCGTTCGGCCTTCTTGGCGGCAATCAGCGCGCTGTCGAGCCGTGACATCTGGCCAGCGCCGACACCGACGGTGGCCTTATCTTTCACATAGACGATGGCATTGGATTTGACGTGTTTCGCGACTTTCCACGCAAACAGCAGGTCTTCCATCTGTGCATCGGTCGGGGCCTTCTTGGTCACTACCTTCAGATCATCCATGCCGACAAAGCCTGTGTCCTTGTCCTGTACCAGCATGCCACCGGCGACCTGCCGATAGGTGGTGATCGGGGCGGTGACATCTGGCAAACCGTCCGTTGTCAGCAGGCGCAGATTCTTCTTGGCGGCAAAGACGGCCTTGGCCGCGTCAGAGGCACCGGGCGCGATCACGACCTCGGTGAAAATCTCGACAATCGCCTTGGCGGTCTCTTCGTCCAGCGGTTGGTTCAAGGCTACGATCCCGCCGAACGCGCTGGTGCGGTCGCAGTTGAAAGCATTCTGATAGGCCTCCAGCAAGGTCGCACCTCGGGCCACACCGCAGGGATTGGCGTGTTTGATGATGGCGACGGCAGGGCCGCTCGCGGGGTCGAACTCCGCCACCAGCTCAAACGCGGCGTCGGTGTCGTTGATGTTGTTGTAGGACAGCTCCTTGCCCTGATGCTGTTGGGCTGTCGCCACACCGGGGCGGTCTGAGCCATCAGTGTAGAAGGCCGCTGACTGGTGGCTGTTCTCGCCATAGCGCATGGTCTGCTTGTAGGTGCCGGTGAATGACCGGCGGCGCGGGGTGTTCTGCCCGATGGCCCCGGCCATCCACGTGCTGACAGCAGTGTCATAGGCGGCGGTGCGGGCATAGGCAGTCTGGGCCAGTCGCTGCCGCAGGGCCAGTGTGGTCTGCCCGTCGTTGGCATCCAGTTCGGACAGCAGGGCGTCATAGTCCTGCACATCGGTGACGACGGTGACAAAGGCGTGGTTCTTGGCGGCGGCGCGGATCATGGCGGGGCCGCCAATGTCGATGTTTTCAATGCAGGTGTCGAAATCGGCGCCTTTGGCGACAGTTTCCTCAAACGGATAGAGGTTGACGACCAGCAGGTCGATTGGCCCGATGTTGTGTTCGACCATGGCATCGCGGTGGGCATCCAGATCGCGGCGGGCCAGCAGACCGCCATGCACCACCGGATGCAGCGTCTTTACCCGCCCGTCCATCATTTCGGGAAAGCCGGTGACCTCTGCCACATCGCGGACTTCCAGCCCTGCATCGCGCAGCGCCCTGGCTGATCCACCTGTCGACAAAAGTTCGACCCCGCGTGCCGCCAGCGCCTGTCCGAGGTCAATCAACCCGGTCTTGTCTGAAACGGAAAGCAGGGCGCGGCGCAGGGGGGCAAGGTCGGTCATCGGGATCCTCAAAGCATGTCAAACGCCCGGGCCGGCGGCAAATCAGGCCAGATCACGCACCACATCGGGGGTGTCATCTGCCTTGGCCAGCGACCAGCGGACGCGCGTCGCATAGGACATTGCGCGCCCGGATAAAACCACCTGTTGGCTTGCAAGCGGCTTTAATCGCCCATTTTCCAGATAAACCGATGGCTGCAGGGTCATTTCCGCCTGATCGAGGCTCCGCAACTCCCACACCTCGCCCGATTTCAGCGCCAGACTGACCCGTGTGGTGTCAGCATCCAAGACTGCCATCACATCGGGATGCAGGTGAAACCGCAGACTGTAGGCCAGCCCCGGCGTATCGCCGCGCTGGGCCATGCTGTCGAAAAGGGCCTGATCCGGTTCGTTGACCGCCGCCAGCACATCCTCACCCTGCAGTCTGCGTCCGTCGACCGACATTTGCAAAAGGCGGGCATGGGTCAGCCCATGGCTGGGTTGATAGCCGTTGTGCGACATGTCCAGCTGGCGCTGGCCATCGTGGTCATCGCGGCTGCAATAAACCTGGGTCGGCAGCTCGCTCAGCAGATCATCCTGGGTGATCAACCGGTCCGCAGGCGCAAGATGCGACGACGACACCCCGTCCAGCATCATCGTGGAATGGCTGGGAGTGGCACGGCTGGCGCGGCGCCACGCGATGCCGTAGCGCAGGCCAGAGCCACAATTGACGATGATCGGCCTGCGTCCTGATGTCATCTCAAAACCCAGCGTGCTGGCATGCGCGTTGAGAGATGCCGCACCGCTGGGCGGCGCGCTTGCGTCAACGATCAGCGTCGTACGCCCGCCTGTCAGGCGCGCATAGCCCATATGCAATCCGGGCGGCGCGATCGCCTTGACCCCGGATGCGGCCAAGGCCGCGTCAAGCCGCCCGTCCACCCCACGCCCGCCGCCGTGAAAACGCGCCAGCGCCCCATCGCTATGACGCAGGGCGCGCAGGGTGGGTGTGATCCGCTCTATCGCGTCGAGGATGGCGGTCGGGACAGTGTGCCCCGCATCAGACAATACCTGCCAGGCGAGGGTCAGCAGCGAGAGTGTTTCCAGCAATTCTTCGGGATTGCGTGTGGGGATCGCGCCGTCAGGGCCGATCTGGCGCTGGCAGGTCGCGGCCAACCCTTTGACCGCCGGGGCGACGTGGTCTTGCATCCCGTCCAGCACCAGACCCGCGTAGATCGTGCCGACCATCGCCTCGAACTGGCGGATGCCGGGTGGGGTCACTTGCCAGCGTCTGGACAGGAACAGGGTCTGGCGGGCCAGACTTTGCAGGAACGCCGCCTCTTGCGGCTGGCTCAGCCCGCGCAGGATGAAACCGGCGTGGTTGATCCAGCGGATCAGACGCCGCCCGGTGATGCCGGGGGTCCAGCCAGCGTCCTCGCCGCCGCCGAAACGCGCGATCCAGTCCTGTATCCACGCCTTTGCAAGTGCACTGGCGTCTTTGCTGCCGAAAGCGGCCAGATCATCCAGCCATGCACAGCCCTGCAATTCATCCATGATATCGGGGTGGGCGGTCGCAATGTCCCAGATCGACTGGCCCGCATCTGTGACGTGCACCCCGGAAAACAGGAACTGTCCGCGCACAAGCTGTTCGCCACGGTCCACTGTGCCGATGCTGCGCGGTTCAGGACGGGTCAGAAGGTGGGTGGTGACATCGGCGCTGGCCGCCCTGCGGGCATGCACACGGTGGATGTAACGTCGCCTGCGTGCGCGCCATGAATTGGAATGGGTCAAATCCTGCGACCTCAAGCTGCGCCGTTTGGGCGTTCGTTGCGCGAACCATAGGAAACTGAATTTGCGAAGTCACGCAGGCTTTGTCAGCAGGGCTATATAAAACCCGTCCATACCGCCCTGATCGGCCCAGTAGTCCGGGCGCAGGCGCAGCCCGCCTTCAGGCGTTGCCCAATCCTGCACGATGTCCGACAGCGGCTGAGGTGGTGGCGTGATCTGCAAACCGGGGTGACGGTCCAGTGCTTCTTCCACCTGCACCTCACCTTCGTCCGGCAGCAGTGAGCAGGTGCAAAACAGCAGACGCCCGCCGGGTTTCAACAGCCTTAGCGCATGGTCGATCAGTGCGGATTGCTGATCCATGAGCGCGCCAAACTCTGCCCCGTCCTTGGCATAGGGCAGATCAGGGTGGCGGCGGATCGTGCCGGTGGCCGAACAGGGGGCATCCAGCAGCACCGCATCAAAACCGCCCTGATCAAAGGCAAAGGCATCACTGACCACCGTCTCGGCGGATAGCCCAGTGCGGGCCAGATTGTCGCGCACCCTTTGCATCCGCGTGTCAGAGATATCGACGGCTGTCGTCGCAGCACCTGCTGCAGCCAGTTGCATGGTCTTGCCGCCGGGGGCTGCGCAGAGGTCCAGCACCCGCTGCCCGGCGACGTCGCCCAAAAGGCGCACCGGCAAGGCGGCGGCGGCATCCTGCACCCACCAGTCGCCGCTGGTATATCCGGGCAGGGTGGTGACCTGGCCGGCCTCCGCCAGACGGACGGTGCCCGTGGGCAGGACGATGCCGCCGGTCGCTGTGGCGACGGCCGCCGGATCGGTCTTGGCAGTCAGGTCCAGCGGCGCGCCGGCGAAATGAACGGCCTCAATTGCGGTGACGGCCTCGCGCCCCCATGCCGCGACCAGCGGTTGACGCAACCAGCCGGGCGTCAGCGGCACAGGGCGGCTGTCCCAGCCTGCCTGCCCTTCTGCGGCGATCTTGCGCAAGACCGCGTTGGTCAGACCCTTCATTGCCTGCGTGCGTTTGTTGCGGGCGACGATTTCGACATAGGCATTCACGACGCCATGGGGGGCCTCGCCACTGCACAGCTCTATCACGCCAAGGCGCAAGGCGTGCATCACGTGATCAGGTGGTGTCTTTTTCAGATAGGGTTTCAGCATCCGGTCAGCCCGGTCCAGCCCGCGCAGGGTTGCCGTTGCAAGCCGCTGCGCGCGCGCGCGATCCTCTGGTGCCAATGACGCTAGCGCGCCTGCGCCGATCAATTCGGACATCAAACGGCCCTCGCCGGTGATCTGCATCAGCAGATGATGGGCTGTGCGGCGGGCTGGAAGGCCGGTTTGCGGCATGTCTCACTCTCTTGAAGCTGGCAGCGTGCGGGGTATATCAAAGCAAAGCCTCCCACAAGGAAAGCTGTGATGACTGACCAGACCCCAGATCTGCCCCCCGCCGCGCAGCGCGCACTGGCCGAGGCGGAGGCGCGCCGCAAGGCCGCCAAGGACGACGCGCTGCCGCCGGAACTGGGCGGGCGCGACGGACCGGAACCTGTACGCTACGGTGACTGGGAAAAGAAGGGACTGGCCATTGATTTCTAAACCTCTCTGCGCGCATATTCGGGCAATCTGAAAAGACATGCCCCTGGGGCAGGCCCACGACAGGGCCATTTGATTGCGCGCGAAAGGAAACGCCTTTGCTTTTTCCACGGATTCTGGCCCTTCTGGCCTGCTGTGCATTGACGGCCTGTGGCCTGCCGCGCGGCGCTGGTTTCCAGTCAGAGGTTCTGGCCGCATCAAACGCCAATACCGCAGCACCAGGTGAAGAGCCGGAGTATGATTTTGCCGTTTACGAGGTCACGCGCGCCTCTCTGCCGGTGATCAACCGCTGGCCGGCAACCACAGGGGTGCGCATGTCTTGGCCCACGGCGGTGGATCAGCCTGCGTCACTGATGATCGCAAACGGTGATACCGTGCAGCTGACGATCTGGGATGCAGAGGAAAACTCTGTCCTTGCGGGTGCGGGTGGGTTCACGCCGCTGCAACCTATTCAGGTCAGCTCCTCTGGCCGCATCTTTGTGCCCTATATCGGCGAATTGCGGGTGGCCGGTATGTCGCCCGAAACGGCCCGCAGCCGGATCGAGGAAGACCTGACGCGCACGATCCCCTCTGCACAGGTGCAGCTGGTGGTCGAACCCGGTCGCATGAACACGGCAAATCTGTCAGCCGGTGTTGCGGCACCCGGCCTTTATCCGCTGGCTGACCGCAATGTGCGTATCCTTGACCTCTTTTCGCAGGCTGGCGGCCCCGCCCCAGATCTCGCAGCGCCGCAGGTCCGTCTGGTCCGTGACGGGCGCACGTTCGGCGTCCCGTTTGACCGCCTGCTGCGCGAGCCGAGCCTGAATATCGCCGTGCGTGGCGGCGACCGGATTTATATCGAGGATGACGCCCGAAAATTCATCACCCTTGGCGCGACCGGGACGCAGTCGCTGGTCGATTTCCCGGAATCCGATCTGTCCGCGCTGGAAGCGATTGCACTGATCGGTGGCGTCAATGCTGGCACGGCCAACCCCGAGGGTATCCTGATCATGCGCGAATATGCCCCCGCCGCGGTACGTGACGGGATCAGCGGCCCGCCGAAACAGCGGGTGGTCTTCACCATTGATCTGACCTCTGCCGACGGCTTGTTCTCGGCTGGCAAGTTCATGATGGAAGGGGACGACCTGATTTACGGCACCGAAAGCATCTTTGGTCCGGCACTGACGCTGGTGGGCATCACCAACACGCTGACCAGCCTGACCAACTAAAACAGGTTGATGTCGTCGCCGATGGTGGCGGGATCGAGCACGTTATCGATGTGCAGGATATCGCCATCGCCAAGGTCGATCGTCAGACGCATGTCGCTGTAGCTGCTGTATAAGAACAGCACATCCGCCACGGATGTCAGCCCCGTCCACACAGCGGCGTCAAGCGTAACCTGATCGACCCCTTGGGTGAAATCGACCAGCACATCCAGCCCGCCGGCAAAGACAAAGGTGTCAGCCCCATCGCCGCCAATCAGGATGTCGTCGCCAGTGCCGCCATTGAGGGTGTCGTCACCAATGCCGCCGGTCAGGACGTCCTGCCCGCGACCACCCAGCAGCAGATCGTCACCTGCCCCGCCAAATAGGGTATCTGCCCCGTCGCCGCCATCCATCGCATCATTGCCGAGGTTGCCGAACAAGGCATCATCGCCACCCATGCCGTGCAGGTGGTCGTCGCCAGCCCCGCCAAAAAGCAGATCAAACCCCGCCCCACCTGTCAGCACATTGGCGGCACTGGTCCCGTTCAGGACCACGCCGGTCGCAGTGCTGTTGCCGCCGCCCCCCAGACCTGCGCGCAGCATGTCCTGATTGCCTGTGGCGATGGTTTGCAGCGTTGTGCCGCGCAGGTTGGCTCCGCTCTCGTCAAATGCAGGATCCGTGGCCACAAGATCGCGGTAGTCAATTGTGGTGCCATCAGCGCTCAGCACGACGACAATTTCATCCCCATAGGTGATCTGCATGCCATCAGGGCGCAGGCCAAAGGTCAGTTGCGAGATATCGCGCAGCAACGGCCAAAGCGACAGATCAAGCCTGTCCTCTCCCAGTGTGAAATCGGTGATGGTGTCCAAAGCACCATCGGCTGACAGGATGAACACATGCGCACCTGCCCCCCCGGTCATCACATCGCTGCCAGCCCCGTCGCGGATGATATCGTCGCCTGCGCCACCAGCGATAATGTCGGCGCCATCATGCCCTTGCAGCACATCCTGCCCGGCCGTGCCTGTCAGCAAACCACCCCCCAGCGCAGCGGTCTGCGTGACCCCCGGCAGACCGGCATCATAGCGCAGCTGCGTCACACCCGGTTCGCTGCTGCTGGCGACAAAGATGTCCAGCCCCCCATCCCGCCCCATGACCGCAATGTCGCTGACATTGTCGAGGCTGACATCAACCGTATCCGCGATCCGGTCGCGGTGGATCAGCAACCCGCCCTCCAGCATCACAAAGACCGACAGCCCGTCGTCGGCCCCGGCGGCAAGGACATAGGTGCGCCCGTCAACCTCTGTCACCTCCAGCGCGGTCACCCCGCCAAAGCGCGTGTCACGGCTGTCAAGGATGTGGTCACGCACGGTCATGCTGCCATCGTCACCGATCTCGACCACGGTCAGGCTGTCGGTGCCAGCGGCCCCCAGAATGGCGTAGGTCACACCGCCCAGCGTCACTGTCTGCAGCACTGTGGCGGCGCTGATCCACAGCCCGCCAGCCGCATCAAGGGTGGCCACCTCTGCCAATGTGCCATCGGCGGCGACGGCATAGCTGGTCAGGTCATGGCTG
>JAHDGO010000478.1:802-1419 GCA_020627605.1 Yoonia sp. | reverse complement strand
CGGGCGTTTGGCGCGGATACGACCCTTCGCGTGGCACAGAGGTTGCAAGGATATGCATCGAAAGAATGCAGCCGTTTAGCACCGGCGCGTGTCACCCTTGATGATGTTCATGGTCTGCCCGCTGTGGCATCCGATCTGCGCGCCCTTTGCGATGATGTGGCAGCCTGGCAATCGGGCGCGCTCGACTGGTCCGATGTGTCTTCCAGCATCTTGTTCTACGGCCCGCCTGGCACTGGCAAAACGCTAATTGCCGAAGCGCTGGCGGGCAGTGCGGGGGCCACCTTCGTGGCGACATCCTACGCGGATTGCCAAAAGGCCGGGCACCTCGGTGATTACCTCAAGGCCATGTCCGAAAATATTGATCGCGCAATCACCCACGCCCCGTCCGTCTTCTTTGTGGATGAACTCGACAGCTACCAAAACCGCACCACCATGCGCGGTCAGGCCTCAGGCTACATGCGCGCTGTCGTGAACGGCATGCTGGAGGCTCTGACCCGTCTGAATGAGGCTGAGGGCGTGATCGTCGTGGCCGCCACCAACAATCTGGACTTCATTGACCCCGCCCTCACCCGTGCCGGACGGTTTGATCAGAAAATCGCAATCGGGTTGCCGGACAA
>JAHDGO010000478.1:0-792 GCA_020627605.1 Yoonia sp. | reverse complement strand
GACGGCGATCTTGGCGCGCTGCCGCTTGATCTGGTGGGCCTGTCCGGCGCGGACATCGCGACGGTTGCGCGGGCGGCCAAAGGCATCGCGCGGGCTGCGACATCCCCGCTGACGGTTGACCATGTGGCCCACGCCATCGGGCAGCACGCCCCCGCGCCCTGTCTCGCGCTGATGCAGCGCCGCGCGATCCATGAAGCCGGTCATGCGGTGGTGGCCCATGCCCTGGGCCTACCAGCCGGTCAGCGGCTATTCCTCTCCGCTGCCGGTGGCGGCTATTCGGCCCCGCGCATGGACACCTTCACCCGCAACGAAGCGCGTCACACGCTGGCGATGATCCTCGCCGGACGGGCGGCTGAATGCCTGCTGTGCGATGCGCCTTCGTCGGGCGCCGGCGGCGACGCGCGCTCTGATCTGGCGCAGGCGACTGAACTGGCGCTTGAGATGGAGTATGCCTACGGGCTCGGGCCATCGCTTTTGTACGGGCAGGCCTCCCCACGCGATCATCTGAGGCTGCCACCCGATGTCAAAAACCACATCGAAGACGTGCTGCAAGACGCATCGGGATTGGCCGACAAAACCCTGCGTCAGAACCGCAACCGCGTTCTGCGCGTCGCAACCGCGCTGATGAAACATCGCGAACTGTCCGCAGACCACCTCGCTGCCTGTTTGTCATGTGGAAAACAGGACACCCCAAAGGACCTCGTTGCCAGCCATGATTGAACCAAAGCTTCTCGAAAGCCCCGACACCCTCGCACGCATCCAGAACTGGCTCACCCTGCCCCGCCCTGACGC
>JAHDGO010000035.1:4699-11499 GCA_020627605.1 Yoonia sp. | reverse complement strand
CGCCGGTGGCGGGATTATAAACATCAGCGAAACGGCCTGATGTGCCTTTGACGTGTTCGCCGTCGATGTAATGGGTCAGTTCCTGCATGGGGTCCTCCTTGCTTTGCAGCATGTATAGGCTTGCAAAATTCTGCGGAAAAGCGCCAATTATTCAAAATCATTTTGCAAAAATGCACGGTTGAGATGGAACATTGGGACGATATCAGGGTGTTTCTGGCCGTCGCACAGGCCGAAGGGTTAAGCGCCGCTGCCCCGGCCTTGCGCATGGATCCCTCGACACTCGGGCGCCGGATCGCGCGGCTGGAGGCAGCGATGGGTGGCGCGCTTTTCGTGAAGTCACCGCAAGGCTACGCCCTGACCGATCTGGGAGAGCGTGTTCGCGCCCGCGCCGCGACAGCGGAAGAGGCGCTGACCCGCGCGCTGCATGAAGGGCAGGGGGCGGCATCCGCCTTGACAGGGCAAATCAGGATTGGCGCACCGGACGGTGCGGCCAACTTTCTCTTGCCGCAGGTCTGTGCGGCGATCCAGAAGGACAACCCGGACCTGGAGGTACAGATCCTGGCCCTGCCACGCGTCGTCAACCTGTCGCGTCGCGAGGCCGACATGGCCATTTCCGTCAGCAGACCAGAGGCCGGACGGCTGACCGTGCAGAAAATCACCGACTACCATCTGCATCTGGCGACCCGCGCCGATGCCCCACCCGTTCAGCGGCTTGCTGACCTGCGCGGGCGACAGATTGTCGGCTACATCCCTGACATGATCTTTGACAAGGAACTGGACTATCTGGGGGCCATCGGGGCGAGCAAGGTCCAACTCGCCTCCAACTCTGTCGCGGTGCAATTGCAGATGATCCGACAGGCGGGGGTTGGCATCGTGCATGATTTTGCGCTGCCCTTTGCGCCGGAGTTGCGGCAGGTGCTGGTTGATGTGCTCTCGCTCAGACGCGCGTTCTATCTGGTGCGCCATGCCTCTGACCGGCATTCCGACAGGTTGAACCGCTTTGCAGATGCCTTGCGGCGCGGGATGGCCGAAGAAGTTGCGCGACTGGAAGCACAGGCGCGCTTGACAGCCAGCCCCTTGATTTGAGACGCTGAAAGCCCGGAGCCGCATTAAGGAGCCCGCAATGATTGTTTCCCAAATTCTTAAGTCAAAGCCTGAGATGGGCGTGATTTCCGTGAAACCGACAGACACGATTTCGGACGCCGCGCGGCTTTTGTCCGAAAACCGGATCGGGACGGTTGTTGTGTCTGCCGATGGCGCAAGTCTTGATGGGATCCTTTCAGAGCGCGATATCGTGCGCGAGTTGGGCAAGCGCGGCGTGGGTTGTCTGACCGATCAGGTCAAGGACCTGATGACCGCCAAGCTGGTGACTTGCAGCCCGTCAAACAGCGCAATCGAGGTCCTGGAGATGATGACCGAAGGCCGTTTTCGCCATGTACCAGTCATGGACGATGGCAAGATGGTTGGCCTGATTTCCATCGGGGATGCGGTCAAGGCGCGCCTTGCTGAACTTTCCATGGAAAAGGATGCCCTTGAAGGCATGATCATGGGGCACTAGACCCACATCGCAGCAACCTTGCATTCGGGCACCCTATCATGTTGCTTGGCGCAAACGCACGGACAAGACGAGGGCCCCCATGCGCGTAGGACTTTACCCCGGCACATTTGACCCGGTCACGCATGGCCACATTGATATCATCCGGCGGGCCTGTTCGCTGGTTGACCGTCTGGTGATCGGCATTGCGATCAATCGCGACAAGGGCCCGCTGTTTTCTCTCGAAGAACGTGTCGCCATGGTCGCCGATGAGGCAGCCCCATTGGGCAAGGCGGTGGGCTGCGAGATTACCGTGCATCCGTTTGAGAACCTGCTGATCGATTGCGCGCGCGATGTCGGGGCCTCTGTCATTGTGCGCGGTCTGCGGGCGGTCGCGGACTTTGAATACGAATATCAGATGGTTGGGATGAACCGCGTGCTGGATGACAGCATTGAAACGGTCTTTCTGATGGCAGAGGCGCAGCATCAGGCGATTGCGTCGAAACTGGTGAAAGAGATCGCGCGACTGGGCGGCGACGTGTCCAAGTTTGTGACGCCAACGGTCAATACGGCGCTGCGCAACCGCTTCGACACGTGAACTGGCTCTGGATGATGGTGGGCGCCTATCTGCTATACGCCATTGTCATGGTCGCGGTGCATCCGCAGTTCATCTATCCTTTTGGCAGCGACCGTTTCGATAACCCCGCCTATACGCAGCAGGTCGTGACTGACCGCAATATCGCCATGGCGACACGCGCCGGTGACAGCGACACTGCGGTCTTGTTCTTCATGGGCAATGGCGGGGCGCTGACCTATTTTACCTACACGCTCAACGCGCATGAGAGGGCGGGACGGCATATCGCGGCATTGGAGTACCCCGGCGGGGGCGGTATCCCCGGCAAACCGTCAGAGGTACGCCTGAAAGCGGATGCGCTGGCGGCTTACGACTGGCTCGTCACCCGGCACGAGGGGCCGATCGTCGTCCATGGCTATTCGATGGGGACAGGTCTGGCCCTGCATGTTGCTGCGGCCCGCCCGGTGACAGCGATCATTCTTGATGCACCTTACGTGCGCATGTGCGAGTTGATGACCAAGGCGTCATGGCTGCCAGCCTGTTGGATGCCGGGCGTGCAACGGTGGAATTCGCGGGCCTATCTGCCTGAGATCGATGCGCCGGTTTTGATCCAGCACGGCGAAGCTGATCAACTGATTCCGATCAGCAACGGTACGCGCCTGGCGGAATTGATGCGCGGGCAGGGTATTGCTGTTTCCTTTGCCGCTTTCCCGGACGGAACCCACAACAATCTGGCTGGTCAGCCGGGATATGCGGCCCAGATTGATCGTTTTCTGGCGGGTCTGCCCGGCGGCGGCCAGGATTAATCAACCGAGTCTTTCGGAGCTTTTAGTCCTGCCGATGCGTCAATCAGAGCGGTTGTCGCCTCTATGGCGCCGGGCAGGCTCCAATGTGCGTGATCAACAACGTAGAGGTCGCCGGCGCGCGTAAACACAGGGCAATCGGGGGTGCAAAGGGTGGTTATCGTCGACACATATTCGGTATCCGTCGCGGCAAATGCCGTTGCCAGTGCTGTGTCCAACAGGCGCTGTGCGGCAAAGGTTTCGGACGGGTAGTAGTCCTGCAGTTCATCGCGTGCCCGACTGCCAGCAATCGCGATATCAATCGTCGGCCGGTAAGAGACGCGCGGCCCCCAGACAATCAGCGGTGCCTCTGCCGGGGTGTAGGCGCGCAATGTTGCGATGAGTTCATCTATCAACTCCGGGTCCGGTGTTTCATTGCCGCCAACCCCCCGCTGCATCAGCGATGCCCCGCTTTGATGGTAGATCACTGCCGCAATCCGGTCTGCATTCGCTTCAATCCAGCGCTGCCATTCTGCCATGGCTGGCGCGCAAAAGCGGTTGCTGGCCACCCTTGCGACAAAGTTGCACCCGTTGCCGGTCAGTTGCGCTAGCGGCATGTCAGGGTAGGCGGCGCGCAGCCCCATATAGACGTCAGCGGCGTGGCTGTCGCCCAACACAACGACAATCCCGTCGTCGGTCTCTGGCTGGCACCGGGCAAAGCCTGTCAGGTAAACAGCGGCAGAGTTTTCGGTCGCGTTGCAGTCCCACTCTCGCGTCAGGTCCGCCCGCTCACTAATCGCAACTCTGCGTTCTTCGATCAGTGCCGTGATCGCGGGGGGATAGCGGCCCGGCATGCCATTGGCCTGATGGATCACCAGACTTGCAAGGCAGATTGCGGCGGCTGTGGTCAGACAGGCAATGCCCAGCGTCCTTGCCGGGATTACGAACCCGGCTGGGGAAGATCGGCGGAAAGGTGTTTCGATCAGATGATACATCGCCGCCCCGGCCACGAGGATCGTCACCAACAGGATCAATACCGATCTGCTGTCGATCGCCTCGCCCCACAGAAAGACGGCAAAGACAATCAGGGGCCAGTGGATCAGATAGAGTGAATAACTGATCTGACCGATGTAACGCACCGGTGGCAGCGCAAGGACGCGGTTCATCGAGCCGGTTGGCCCGGCATAGATGATCAGTGCCGTCGCCGCCGCAGGTAGCGCCGCATTCAGACCGGGAAACGCTGAAGCCTCTGTCAGGACAGTGCTGACATAGAGGATGGAGAACAGCCCAGCCACAGACGCCATCTGTGCCACGGCCGCACTGCGGGCTTGCCAGCCGGTCAGAGCAAGCACGGCCCCGATCCCGAATTCAAAGAACCGCAGGGGCGTCAGAAAGAATGCAGCCTCAGGCAGGCGGTGCAGCACACGCTCGCTGATCACCAGTGTCGCGAGGCCAAGAAGGATAGTCAGCGCGATGAGGACACGTATCCCCGCCATGGCAAGAAGGGCGACCATTGTCGCTGGCCAGATCAGGTAGAACTGTTCCTCAACCGACAGGGACCATGTGTGCAGCAGCGGTTTGAACGCCGCGCTGGTGTCAAAGTAACCGGCTTGCTGCCAGAAGTAGATGTTGCTGACAGAGAAGACCGCCGCCGCAGCCGATTGCGCCGTGGATTGATAGAATGACGGCGGCAGGATGAACCAACCTGCAACCAGTGTCGCGACGATCGTGAACAGCAACGCTGGCCCCAGCCGTCGCAGGCGCCGCATGTAGAAGGCACCAAATGCGAATTTGCCGGATCCTACCTCGCGCGCGATCAGTGCGGTGATCAAATAGCCGCTGATGACAAAAAAGACGTCGACGCCGACAAAGCCACCTGGCACGGCCACGAGCCTGAGGTGAAAGAAAACGATCAGAAGTACGGCGACGGCACGAAGACCATCGACATCGGCCCGATATGGCAAACGAAAACTCCCGAGCGCTGCTGCGTCGGGAGTTTGTAACATTCTAGAATCATTGCAGCAATGCTGCTGGATTGAGGGACTTAGCCGTAAACGGCCCTCGCCGCTGTCTTGGCTGCATCCTCGCGGAACATGCCAAGATCGATGGCAGTTTCCAGTGGCATATTGGCCAGCTGATGCTTCAGCGACTGATATGCAATGCGCTTACGCACGGCGGTGCGGACGGTGTTCAATACGGTCATTTGCGTGCTCCTTTGTTGACATCGCATCGTTGTGTTCGTGATCAACACCTAACAATGCCGCAGCGCAGCACAACTGCCGAAAACCCAAGGCAGCGTTGCATTTCTTGCATGGCGCATTTTGCACCGCGCACAAAAAATAAGCCGGCCCAGATGGGCCGGCTTATTGTCGTTTATGTCGCTGATTTTAAATCAATTTGCCCATGGCAACGGCGGTATCGCTCATCCGGTTGGAGAAGCCCCATTCGTTGTCATACCACGTCAGGATACGCACCATATTGCCGTCCAGCACTTTGGTCTGGTCAAGGTGGAAGATCGACGAGTGCGGGTCGTGGTTGAAGTCTGAACTGACCATCGGCAGGTCCGTGTAGGCCAGAATGCCTTTCAGCGGACCGTCAGCGGCAGCGATGATGGCATCGTTGACCTCTTCCACGGTTGTCGCGCGAGGGGCCTCGAACGTCAGGTCAACAACAGACACATTGGGTGTCGGGACGCGGATCGCGACACCGTCCAGCTTGCCGTTCAGTTCCGGCAGCACCAGACCCACGGCCTTGGCGGCGCCGGTGGATGTCGGGATCATCGACAGCGCTGCGGCACGGGCGCGGTACAGATCCTTGTGCATCGTGTCCAGTGTCGGCTGGTCGCCGGTATAGCTGTGGATTGTTGTCATAAAGCCCTTGTTGATGCCGATCGCATCGTTCAGGACCTTGGCCACCGGTGACAGGCAGTTGGTGGTGCAAGACGCGTTGGAGACAACGATATCGTCGCCGGTCAGCGTGTCATCGTTCACACCGAAGACGATGGTCTTGTCAGCGCCCTTGCCGGGGGCAGAGATCAGCACGCGGCTGGACCCGTTGTCGAGGTGCGCCTGACAGGCCTCTTTCGAGGTAAAGATGCCGGTACATTCCAGCACGACATCCACGTCGGACCATGGCAGGTCGGCGGGGTTGCGGATGGCGGTCACTTTCATCGGGCCACGGCCCACGTCGATGGTGTCTTCGGTCGTTGTTACCGTGGCGGGGAAACGGCCATGCACACTGTCAAAACGCAGCAAATGGGCGTTGGTTTCCACCGGACCCAGATCGTTGATCGCCACAACCTCGATATCTGTGCGCCCGCTTTCGATGATCGCGCGCAGCACGTTGCGGCCGATCCGGCCAAATCCGTTAATAGCTACTTTGACAGCCATGGTCGTATTCTCCTCAATGGGTCAATGTTGGCGCTAACATTGCGATTTCAGCACAAAGGTCAACCGCCGATCTTGCCTAACGCCAGAATGCCACCCAGGCGATCAACGCCGTGAATTTCCGCATCAGAAAGACGATATTGGCCCAGTCATAAAGCAGATAATCGACGGCAAAAAGACCGGCAATCACGAGGGCAAGGTAAACGGCAATCTTATTTGTCATGCCGCTAGCTGTAACCGGGCCGCCGGATCAGTGCAAACGCCCCATCGTGGCTGCCACATCGGCCATGCGCGCGGAAAAGCCCCATTCGTTGTCATACCACGCCATAACGCGGACAGTTTTGCCTCCGACGACCTTGGTCTGGGCAGGGGCAAAGATGCAGCTTTCGGTGGTGTGGTTGAAGTCGATGCTGACCTTTGCCTCGTCATCGTAGGACATCACCATGCCCATGTAGCCTGCTGCGGCCTCGGCCACGATGGCGTTCACGTCGGCCACATCGACGGATTTGCCAGCCTCGAACGTC
>JAHDGO010000035.1:2045-4689 GCA_020627605.1 Yoonia sp. | reverse complement strand
GACGCGGATCGCCGTGCCATCCAATTTGCCCGCCATTTCCGGCAGCACCTCTCCCAGCGCCTTAGCGGCGCCTGTTGATGTGGGGATCATCGCCATTGCGGCCGCACGGGCGCGGTAAAGGTCATCATGGCGCCGGTCCAGCGTGGGCTGATCGCCAGTGTAGCTGTGGATGGTGGTCATGATCCCGCGCTCAATCCCGATGGCGTCGTTCAAGACCTTGGCCAGGGGGGCCAGACAATTGGTGGTGCAGGACCCGTTGGACACCAGCCGTTCGCTGACGGCCAGATCGCGGTGGTTCACACCATAAACGACCGTGCGATCCACATTTGTGGCAGGGGCAGAAATCAGAACCTTCCTTGCACCACGGGTCAGATGGACAGCGGATTTCCCGCCATAATTGAACTGTACATACAAGCACGACATCAACGCCGTCCCAGTCCAACTCTTCGGGGTTGTAGGTCGACATCACGTCAATCGGGCCGCGCCCCAGATCAAGCGTGTTGCCCTGCACAGTGATCTTGCTGCCAAAGCGGCCATGGACACTGTCGTATTTCAGCAGATGCGCGTTCGTCTCAATCGGGCCGGTCGCGTTGATCTTGACGACCTGAATGTCGTTGCGGGCAGCCTCGGTGATGTGGGCAAGTGTGCAGCGCCCGATCCGTCCAAAACCATTAATACCAACCGTTACCGTCATCTCAGGGTCCCTTGTCACTGTCCTTGCGGCTGGTATAGGCCAGAAAACCAGTGGTGGATATTAAAAAGTGAATGAAATCATAATGTTAGCGATAACGGCCAAACGGCGGGGGTTGTTACCGCTAACCTTCGCGATAAAATCTTTCGCAAACAGGGAGAGATCAGATTGAAGCGCGTTTTATACTTCAGCACGGCCCATGCCGACATCACTGAGACAGAGGTCAATGGCATCGTCAGTGCCGCAAAGGCCAAGAACACCGCCCGCAACGTGACCGGTGCACTGGCCTATAACGGGCGCAACTTTTGCCAGCTGATCGAGGGTGAGGCAGAGACGGTCGATGCACTTCTGACCACGATTGCACAGGACGCGCGCCACAGCGGGTTCAAGGTGATGGATGAAAAACCCATCACGGCCCGCGCATTCCCCGATTGGTCCATGCACCGGGTCAACGATCTGGAGTTTCAGGTGCTGATCGACGCGATGAAAACCTGATGCATCCGCTGGTTACAAAGCAGGATGTGGACACTTACCAGCGCGACGGTGTCGTTCTGATCAAGGGTCTTTTTGCCGATTGGGTGGATGTGCTGCGCGACGGTGTGGCCGCCAATATGGCCGCACCCGGCCCCTATGCCGCAGAAAACCTGCATAAGGGTGAGGCCGGGCGGTTCTTTGACGATTACTGCAACTGGCAACGCATCCCGCAGTTCGCCGAAGTGGTCGAAAAGTCCGCAGCGGCAGAGGTTGCGGCGGATCTGATGAAATCAAACACCTGTCAGATGTTCCATGACCATGTGCTGGTGAAGGAACCGGGCACAGCCAAGCCAACCCCATGGCATCAGGACAGCCCTTATTACTTTGTCGAAGGGCAGCAAACCGTCAGCTTCTGGTCACCGCTTGATCCGGTGAAAGAGGCATCATTGCGCTGTGTGACAGGTTCGCACAAATGGCCGCGCGCGGTTCTGCCCACAAGGTGGCTGTCCGAGACGGATTTCTATCCTGACAAGAAAGACTTCATGCCCGTGCCTGACCCCGATGCCGAAGGGATGCCAATTGCAGAGTTTGCAATGGAACCCGGCGATGCGGTCGCCTTTCACTTTCGTATCCTGCATGGCGCGCGGGGCAACACCGCCAGCCAGCGCAGGCGCGCGTTCTCCTTGCGATTGTTGGGCGATGATGCGCGCTATGTCGAACGCCCAGGTCGCACATCGCCGCCTTTTCCGGGCCATGACATGATCGCGGGGCAACAGCTGCGCGAAGACTGGTTTCCGCTGCTTTTCCAGCGCTAGCGGCTACTGAAAACGGGCCTGCAGTTCTTCCAGCGTGAAGGACTGCGGCACAAACCCGGCATCCTCAGGATCATTTTCAGGGTCCGACGTGATGCACATCTCGCCACACAACTGCCGGGCAGAGCGTGTTTCATAATCGATCAGCCAGACGCGCCCGCCCGGTGTCCCGACATAGCCATCTGTCTGCGCCTCAAAGTCACCCATCATGTCATCGACCGAGGGGACCTCGTTATCGTAGCGGTCAGAGAAACCGCCGTGCGTGTGAAATGACGCCAAGGTGCTGTCATCGGGTTCCGGCAGATCGCAGAAATCCTCACCACCACGATAGATCGCGGTTGCGGCCAGTCCGCCGGTGTCAGTTTCATAGATGTAGCCGCAGTATTCGCGGCTTTCCGCAATCGACCGGGGTTGCAGCGAATTGAGGACCTGCCTTGCAAAAGCGTCGATATCGTCGGTCTGGGCCAGTGTCGGTCCGCTGCTGACGGCGACTGGGCCGTCATCAACGGTGCAACTGACCAGCCCGACAAGGCCCAGGACGGCAAGCGCGCCACCTATTTTGAGGTATGTCATCGCGCTTGCCTCCATTTCCTATTTGATGAGGGATTTCACCGCAGCGACAGTGTCTTTTGCCGTGATCCCGAACTCTTCGAACAGACGCTCTGCC
>JAHDGO010000035.1:0-2035 GCA_020627605.1 Yoonia sp. | reverse complement strand
GGCACCAAAGCCGTCCATGCCGACAAATGCGGATTTGTCCGCCTTGCCACGCTCACCACACAGCCAGCGGTCCCAACCGAAACGCACGCCAGCCTCGATCGCCACGCGCACCGGACCGCCGGGCAGAACCCGCTTGCGGTAAGCCTCTTCCTGCGCCTCGAACAATTCCCAGCATGGCATAGAGACAACGCGCGTGCCGATGCCTTCGGCATGCAGCATTTCGCGTGCTTCCATTGCGATGCTGACCTCTGAACCGGTTGCCATAAGGATCGCCTGACGTTTGCCTTCGGCATCGGCCAGCACATAGGCACCCTGCGCGGTCAGGTTCTTGGTCTTGTGTTCTGTCCGCACGGTTGGCACGCCCTGACGGGTCAGGGCCAGCACACTGGGCGTTTTCTGTGCTGTCAGTGCCAGTTCCCAGGCTTCCGCGGTTTCAACTGTGTCAGCGGGGCGGAACACGTTCATATTCGGTGTCGCCCGCAGCATCGACAGATGTTCGACAGGTTGGTGGGTCGGTCCGTCTTCGCCAAGGCCGATGCTGTCATGGGTCATGACATAGGTGGTCGGAACACCCATCAGCGCCGACAGGCGCATCGCGCCACGGGCATAGTCGGTAAAGCACATGAATGTGCCACCGTAGGGGCGCACGCCGCCATGCAGCGCCATACCGTTCATCGCGGCGGCCATGCCGTGTTCGCGGATACCGTAATAGATATAGCGGCCCTTCCGGGTGTCGGGATGAAAGACCCCCATGTCGGACGTCAGCGTATTGTTTGACCCGGTCAGATCGGCAGAGCCGCCGATGGTTTCCTTCATCACCGGGTTGATGACTTCCAGCGTCATTTCAGACGACTTACGTGTCGCAACTTTGGGGGCGCCTTCGGTGATCTGCTTTTTCAGGGCGCGGATCGTCGCGGAAAGCTTCTTGGGGGCTTCACCGGCGTAGATGCGGTTGAATTCGGCCTGTTTGTTGGCCGACAGGCTGGCAAAGCGGTCTTCCCACTCTTTGCGGGTCGCGGCGCCACGGGCGCCAATGGCCTCCCAGGCGGCTTTGACATCGGCGGCGACCTCAAAATCACCCAAGGGTGCGCCGTAGGCCTCTTTCGCGGCGATCAGCTGTTCATGGTTTGTGAGCGCGCCGTGCCCCTTGGAGGTATCCTGTGCGGCATGGCCAAGTGCGATATGGGTCTTGCAGGCGATCATGGATGGCTTGCCAGCGCGTTTCGCGGCCTCGATCGCGCCGTCAATCGCCTCTGGATCGTGACCATCGATTTCCTGCACATGCCAACCGGCTGAGGCGAAACGCTTTGGCTGGTCGGTGATGTCGGCGATGTCGACCTTGCCGTCGATGGTGATGTTGTTGTTGTCCCAGAAGACAATAAGATGGGACAGTTTTTGCATGCCTGCCAGCGTGATCGCTTCTTGGCTGACGCCCTCCATCAGGCAGCCGTCACCGGCCATGACATAGGTATAGTGGTTGACGATTTTCTTGCCCCAGGTCGCGCGCTGCACCTCTTCGGCAATGGCAAAGCCGACAGAATTCGCGATCCCCTGACCCAGCGGGCCTGTTGTCGTCTCGATCCCGCGCGCATGACCGTATTCAGGGTGGCCTGCGGTTTTTGCACCCCACTGGCGGAAATCCTTGATCTGCTCCAGTGGCATATCTTCGTAGCCAGTCAGGTACATCAGCGCATAAAGCAGCATGGACCCGTGGCCAGCCGACAGGATGAACCGGTCACGGTCGGGCCATGCGGGCGCCTTGGGATCAAAGTTCAGATGCTTCTCAAAAAGGACCGTGGCAACATCGGCCATGCCCATCGGCATGCCGGAATGGCCTGAATTTGCAGCCGCGACAGCATCCAGCGTCAGGGTGCGGATGGCTGTGGCTTTGCTCCAGTGGTCTGGGTTCGCGGTGCGCAGGGCTGCAATATCCAAGGGTCTCTGTTCCTATCTTCAATGGTGAACAATTTCTTGCCAGCGTCATAGCAGGCCCAAGGACGAGATCAAGCATAACGGCCAACATCCTCTTATTGCT
>JAHDGO010000477.1 GCA_020627605.1 Yoonia sp. | reverse complement strand
GGGACGATCTGCTGCGCATCCACCCCGTCAGCTATCTGGACCAGTTCAAGGCCTTGTCTGATGCTGGCGGCGGCGAGCTTGGCCGCCGCACCCCCTTCGGTCCCGGCGGGTATGAGATCGCGGCCCAGTCCGCTGGGCTGGCCAAAGCCGCCCTTCTGGCCGTGTTGCAGGGTGATCTGACCAACGCCTATGCCTTGTCGCGCCCGCCGGGCCATCACTGCCTGCCGGATTATCCCAACGGGTTCTGCCTGCTCAACAATATCGGCATCGCGATCGAATCCGCCCGCGCCGCTGGGCTGGCCAGCCGGTTTGCTGTGCTGGATTGGGATGTGCACCACGGCAACGGGACAGAGGCGGTGTTTTATGACCGTGACGATGTGCTGACCGTTTCCCTGCATCAGGACCGCAACTATCCGATGGACACGGGCGCATTTGCCGACCGGGGGACTGGGGCCGGGACAGGGTGCAACCTCAACATACCCCTGCCTCCCGGCACCGGGCACAGGGGTTATCTGGCGGCGATGGATCGCCTTGCCTTGCCCGCCCTGCGCGATTTTGCCCCTGATGTGCTGATCATCGCCTGCGGCTTTGATGCAGCCGCCAATGACCCGCTGGGGCGGATGCTGGCCACGGCAGAGACCTTCACCGAAATGACCCGTCAGGTCATGGCCCTGGCCGATGACATCTGTGGCGGCAGGTTGGTGATGGTGCATGAGGGTGGGTATTCAGAAACCTATGTCCCGTTTTGCGGGCATAACGTGCTGCAGACCCTGTCCGGCAGTGCGGTCACGGCACCCGATCCTTTCGCCGAGGTTTTCCCCCTGCGCCAGCCTGATGCGCGGTTTGACGCCTTTCTGGACGGGTGGTTGGATGAGATGGCGGCGGCACTGCCAGGAACCTGACCCGCAGACACGGCATCAGATGGCAGATGGTGCCGCCCACCACGCTGGGCAGTTCGCGACCGCGCCGCAAGGTCAGGCGCAGGGGTGCATCAGAAAATGAACGCAACAGACAGCATGCCCAGCCGCTGCGGCTCTGCCTGTTCCTCAAAGGTTGGCGACATCCATGCCTGCCCAAAGAAGAAATTTGCCACACCCGAACTGACCTGCACCCCGATCCGGGCCCTTTTCTGGATCGGGGCAAGGGTGACGGCAGAATGATCGGGAAAGTGAACCGATTTTTCGACCGCGCGCACATCCCATCCGGCGACCCAACTTGTGCCGCCGATCTGATTGACCTGAGGTGTCAGCAACCGCCCTGTCACCACGTCTCTGGTCCAGATCCGCGCCCCGGCAAGTGGTCCTGCGACAAAATCCAGACCAGCGCCCGCCGACTGATCGGCCCCGAATGACGCATCGATGTAGGGCCGCAGCATATGGGTGGGGCCGAGTGTGACGACACGCCCGATTTCCGACCCCACTCGCAG